>NZ_BAACAN010000010.1:0-128920 GCF_054687055.1 Segatella asaccharophila
TCCCGCTCATCAAGATATACATGCAGGATACCGGTGTACACATTCTTTTTAGAGATCTTCAACTTCTCTTCTTCTACCTTTACAAGGTCAAACCAGTCAAGTATACCTTCCGGAAGAAGGAAACTTGCAAAGAACTCATAGGATTTATTGTTATTGTTGTTCATGGATGCAAAGATACGCTCTTTCTTGCATTCTACAACTTATAACTTCAACCTTTATTTTCTTATAGTCAACACGGATTTATACATGTGCCCCTGTTTTTGTCCATGAAGGTCAGGCCGTCCAGGCCGGGCAAGTGCTCTTCACGATAGACAGTCAGACTTACCGTGCTGCTGTACTCCAGGCACGTGCGGCCGTAGGAACGGCCATTGCACAGAGGAATACGACCCGTCTGACCTACCAGAACAGCAGAAAACTTTTTGCAAAGAACATTATCGGCAAGTATGAGTTGCAGACAGCTTATGATTCTTATCGTTCTGCGGGAGCTCAGGTAGCCCAGGCACGTGCAGCAGTGATAGCAGCACAGCAGAATCTGTCTTATTGTACGGTGACAGCACCTGTCCCGGGAGTCATTGGCAGTTTGCCCTATAAGATCGGAACATTGGTAAGTCCATCCATGCAGACTCCATTTACTACGGTCAGTGATGTCCGTACGGTTGAGGTGTTCTTCTCTATTTCTGAAAGTGAGATCATGAGATTGAGCCAGTCTTCCGGCAGTTTGCAGTCTGCGCTGGCTTCTTTCCCCGCAGTAAAGTTGCTGCTGGCTGATGGCAGCACCTATAACCAGCCGGGAAGGGTGGTAAAGATGAGTGGTGTCATTGATCCGACGACCGGTGCAGTGTCGTTGATTGCACATTTCTCCAATCCTCAGGGATTATTGCGGAGTGGCGGATCCGGCCAGATCGTTATTCCTAGTGACGACAGTCGTGCCATCGTCATTCCTCAGGAGGCCTGCACGCAGGTACAGGACAAGATCTTTGTTTATGTCGTAGGTCAGGATAATAAGGTGAAGTATACGGAGATTATGGTAAATCCACAGAATGATGGTCTTCATTATATTGTCACGGGCGGGCTTCATGTGGGAGACCGTATCGTTACGAAGGGCATTTCCTCGTTGACCGATGGGATGAAAATAGTGCCGATCACTGAAGAACAATATCAGGAAAATCTTGATAAGGCGGCAAAACTGGGCTCTAAACAGAATTCTGCCAAAGGCTTTATCAATGCGATGAAAGGTAATTAATAGTTTTAAGTTTCGTATATGTCTTTTACCAACTTTATAAAACGCCCGGTTCTATCAACGGTAATTTCCATTACCTTGGTCTTGTTGGGCATCATCGGGCTCGTCAGTTTGCCCGTCGAACAGTATCCGGATATTGCTCCCCCTACCATTATTGTCTATACGACTTATCAGGGAGCCGATGCGGAGACGGTGATGAATTCAGTCGTAACCCCACTTGAGGAATCCATCAATGGTGTGGAGAACATGACTTATATGACCTCTACGGCCACTAACCAGGGCTCTGCCACCATAACCGTGTTATTCAAGCAGGGGACCAATCCTGATATGGCTGCCGTGAATGTGCAGAACCGTGTCCAGCAGGCACAGGCCTTACTCCCTGCTGAGGTTACCAAGGTGGGTGTTCAGGTCATCAAGCGCCAGACTTCTCAGGTCATCATGTACTCTTTGACGAGCAAGGGTGGAAAATATGATGACCAGTTCCTCACTAACTATAATGACATTAATGTTATTCCTGCCCTCAAACGTATTTCCGGAGTAGGAGATGTCCGGAGTCCGGGTACCAAGACTTATTCTATGAGAATCTGGCTGAAACCGGACAAGATGAAACAGTATGGCTTGATGCCTTCGGATATTACTGCTGCTCTGGCAGAGCAGAACATCGAGGCAGCTCCTGGATCATTCGGCGAAAACAGCAACATGGCCTACGAGTATACCATGCGCTATAAGGGTCGTTTGAAAACACCGGAGGAATATGGTAACATTATCATTTCGTCCAACACAAATGGGCAGACCTTGCATTTGAGGGATGTTGCCAGCATAGAACTCGGGAGTTTGATGTATTCCGTTTCCATGAAGAACAACGGGCAACCGTCTTCCATGGGTATGGTAGAGCAGATAGCCGGTTCCAATGCTACTCAGATTGCCAATAATGTGAAGGCAGAGTTGAAGAAACAGGCCAAATCGTTTCCTTCAGGCATGACCTACAAGATAGAATATGATGTGACGGAATACCTGAATGCCTCTGTTCATGAGGTCGTGAAGACACTTTTCATTACCTTGTTCCTGGTGTTCCTCGTGGTCTATGTCTTCCTGCAGGATTTCAGGTCGACCCTGATCCCGTTGATTGCCGTACCGGTGGCATTGGTGGGAACGTTCTTCTTCTTGCTCTTGTTTGGGTTCTCTCTCAATCTGCTGACCTTGTCAGCCTTGCTCCTTGCCATCGCCATCGTGGTGGATGATGCCATTGTGGTGGTGGAGGCAGTGCATGCCAAACTGGACCAGGGATATAAGAGTTCGTTAACGGCGGCTATTGATGCCATGAACGAGATCTCCGGTGCAATTATATCGATCACCCTGGTTATGGCAGCCGTATTTATCCCCGTTTCATTCGTGGGCGGAATTTCGGGAACCTTCTATAAGGAGTTCGGAATCACGATGGCCATCAGTATTGTCATCTCTGCACTGAATGCTTTGACCCTGTCACCTGCGCTGTGCGCCATTTTCCTGAAACCGAAGAAGGATCAGGAAGAAGAGAAGAAACTGTCATGGATAGACCGTTTTCATGCAGGTTTCAACCGGACATATAACAAGGTGCTGGTGAAGTATAAAAAGGGAGTTGAGCGGGTGATCAATCATCGTGTCGCTACGGGTATCGTGGTCGTCGCGGGGATTGCCGCACTGGTGATCCTGATGTCCGTGACCAAGACAGGCCTTGTGCCGGATGAGGATACGGGTACTCTGTTCATCACTGTTTCCTTGCCCCCTGGCACTTCCCAGGATCATACCCAGAAGGTGTCGGACCAGATTGATGATATGCTGGCGAACAATCCGGCTATAGAAACGCGTGAGAAGATTATAGGGTATAGTTTCATTGCCGGACAGGGCTCTAACCAGGCAACGTTTGTCGTCAAACTGAAACCGTACAAGGATCGTCCGAGTGGTTTCTTCTATGATCTCTCCGGACTTTGGCAGGGTGACGGCCTGATGCGCTTCTTCGTTAACCCGATGGCGAACACTTCAGTGCTGGGGATGATCTATAAGCAGACTGGAAACATTAAAGGTGCCCAGATACTGGCATTCGCTCCACCGATGGTTCCTGGTTTTAGTGCTACCAACGGCCTGACCTTCGTCGTACAGGACCGGACGGGCGGGAATTTGAACAAGTTCTTCAACATTACCCAGCAATATCTGGCTGCGTTGAACAAACGCCCGGAGATCAGCAAGGCGATGACCTCTTATAACCCTGACTATCCTCAGTACATGGTCAATGTAGATGTCGCCAAATGTAAGGAAGCTGGCACGTCACCGGCAGTTGTCTTGTCAACGCTGCAGGGCTATTATGGTGGCCTTTATGCGTCTAATTTCAACCTCTATGGCAAGTTGTACCGTGTGATGGTCCAGGGAGAGACGGCAAGCAGGATGCGTCCTGACGGCCTTTCCAAGATTTATGTCCGGACAACAGGGGGAATGGCTCCTATCAGTTCTTTTGTGACGTTAAAACGGGTTTACGGGCCTGCCAATATCGGCCGTTTCAATATGTTTACGAGTATTGATGTCAATGCAAGTCCTGCAAGTGGCTATTCTTCAGGACAGGCTCTGAAAGCTGTACAGGAGGTGGCCAAACAGACTTTACCGTCAGGATATACTATTGACTATTCTGGTCTGACCCGGTCTGAGGCTCAGTCTTCCAACACTACGGGGATTATTTTCCTGTTGTGTATCGTCTTCGTCTACCTGATTCTGAGCGCACAGTATGAGAGCTATATCCTGCCTTTGTCGGTGGTCCTCTCCGTGCCGTTCGGACTCGCCGGAGCATTCCTGTTTACCAATCTCTTCGGGCATTCCAATGACATCTATATGCAGATCTCGCTGATCATGCTGATTGGTTTGTTGTCCAAGAATGCGATCTTGATTGTTCAGTTTGCTCTTGAGAGGCGCCGGACCGGTATGGCAATCAAGTATAGTGCTATCCTGGGCGCGGGAGCCCGTCTACGCCCGATTCTGATGACTTCCCTGGCAATGATTATCGGTCTGTTGCCTTTGATGTTCGCCAGTGGAGTAGGTAAAAATGGTAATGAGACGCTGGGTGCTGCCGCCGTGGGAGGTATGCTGATAGGTACTTTCCTCCAGATCTTTATTGTGCCTGCATTGTTCGTTGTCTTCGAGTGGCTGCAGGAGAAGATCAAACCGCTGAAGTTTGATGATGAGAAACCTTCGGAGGAGTTGACTCAGGAATTGAAACAGTATGCGAATTTCCCGACGCAGGGTGAAGTTAAATAAGGAAAATACAGTTATGAAGAAATCAAATATGATCGTTATAGGTCTTGCAGTCCTGGCTCTTGCCGGCTGCAAGAGCCTTTACGGAACTTACACGCGTCCGGATGTGAATGCCAGGGGGATTTTCCGTGATGGCGTTTCCCGCGGGGACACGCTGACGGCAAAGGATACGGCCAGTTTTGGCAACATGCCTTGGCGTTCTGTCTTCACGGATCCGTTGCTCCAGAACCTGATTGAGAGGGCTTTGCATAATAATCCGGATCTGCTGAACGCTGCTGTCAACGTACAGATCGCAGAGACACAACTCAAGGCTGCAAAGTTGGCTTTCCTGCCTGGGTTTACGCTTACTCCTAAGGGTACGATCTCTTCATGGGACGGGAATAAGGCCAGCAAGATCTATTCCTTACCCGTAAATGCAAGTTGGGATGCTGATATTTTCGGCACACTTACTGCCTCAAAGCGTAGTACCCAGATGGCTCTTCTGGAAAGGAAGGACTATCAGGTGGGAGTGCAGACTCAGTTGATTGAAAATATCGCCAATTTGTATTATACGTTGGAGATGCTGGACAAGCAAGTGAAGATGGTCGATGATATGGCAGGGCTGACGAAGAGTACCTGGGACATCATGAAGGCTGAAAAGGAGTTGGGACGTGTCCGCTCTACCGGTGTGGAAAGTGCGGAAGCCAACTATTATTCCGTGCTCGCGCAGAAGACTGATCTGCTGCGCCAGATCCGGGAGACGGAAAATTCTCTTTCCATCCTGCTCGGTGAGCCGGCTCATTCTATTCTGCGGGGACAACTGGACCATGAGAGCCTGCCATCGGAGTTTTCTACGGGCATAGGTATCCAGTTGCTGCGTAATCGTGCTGACGTGCATGCAGAGGAGATGGCCCTTGCCGGATGTTTCTATAATGTAGAGGAGGCTCGCAGCCGGTTTTATCCGGTGCTGAATATTTCGGCCAGTGGAGCTTTTACCAATAGCAGTGGTCTGGGGATTGTCAATCCGGGGAAATGGCTCCTCTCGGCTGTCGGATCCCTGACGCAGCCGATCTTCATGAAAGGCCAACTGGTCGCCGGACTGAAGGTGGCGAAGGACCAGTATCAGATCGCCTTCAACAACTGGCAGAATGCAATTCTGAAAGCAGGCAGTGAGGTCAGCAATGCCCTCGTCCTGTACAATTCTTCGGCAGAGAAGGGCGCTATTGAAGCCAAGCAGATCGAAGTGCTGAAGAAAAATGTTGAGGATACGAGAGCCTTGATGGGACAGTCCAATACGACCTATCTCGAAGTGATCCAGGCTCAGTCCAGCCTTCTCAATGTGGAACTCTCTAAGGTGGCTGATGACTTCTATAAGATGCAGGCTGTCGTCGACCTCTACTCTGCGTTAGGAGGGGGATCCGGTGAACTCTATATGGCTAATGAGCAGGCTGAGGTTCAGGCTGCTGATTCTGCCCGCGTTTCGAAAATAAAACATTAAGATTTCGTTCAATATGGCAAATAAAATAAGTGATCGTGCGGTTATCGGGCCTGAGGTGAAAATGGGTGATGATGTGACCATCGGCCCCTTTGTCTTCATTGCAGGAAATGTCGTCATCGGTGATCATGTGACGATCTACTCGAATGTGAGTATGTCGGGCAAGATTATCATCGGTGACCATTGTACGCTCTTTCCGAACGTGAGTGTGATGAGTGGTACCCAACTGGGGAGTGATAATATCATTTGCCAGAATACGGTGCTTGGCGCACTCCCACAGGATTTCAGTTTCAAAGGTGAGGAAACGGAGTTGATCATCGGCAATCATAATATTTTCCGGGAAAACATCGTCATTAACCGTGCTTCCCATACCGGCGGCCAGACGGTCATCGGCAATCATAATTTTCTGATGGAAGGTACTCATATCTCCCATGATACCAAGATAGGGGATAAATGTGTGTTCGGGTATGGTACTAAGATCGCCGGAGACTGTCAGATTGCTGACCGGGTGATCTTCTCGTCCAGTGTTATTGAAAACGGGGGCACCCGCGTGGGAGAAGGGTCGATGATCCAGGCCGGGTCAACATTCTCGAAGGATATTCCACCTTATGTAATCGCTGGTGGTAATCCGGCACGGTATAATGGGATCAACTCGGTGATGATGACTTCCTACGGAGTGGAGCAGAAAGTTCAGAATCATATAGCAAATGCTTATCGCCTCGTGTTTCATGGCCAGAACAGTATCCTGGATGCTGTTCTGCAAATCAAGAACCAGGTGCCGGATGGACCTCAGATCCGTAATATCGTTGATTTTATCAATGCGTCCCAACTGGGAATTATCGGGAAGACCTGGTGATGAGCTGTGCCGGGAGAGCCGGGGATATCAGTATGAGGCTGTACACATTAATCCCTCAAGCTTGACCCGGTCCCGGATAGCATTCAACTCTTCCGGGGTGGCTTTCCTGAGATCCTGGTCGGGAGTCTCCCGTGCGATGGTATAGATCATGACTTCCTTGGGGGAGATGTCTACAAGGGCCTTGATCCATGGCTTGACATATTCGTCGCCCGTGTTGTCCACGTTTTTCCCATCGATGGTACCTTTCATGAACATCGTCTGGATGATGAGGCGGCCGTGGAAACTCTCCAGGCCTTCGATGATTCTCCGGACATGGTAATTGGGGTTCGTCGGACGGTTTACTAACTGGATGTATTTCGGGTTGACAGTGTCCAGTTTAAGGATGTTATTGTCTACTTTCATCAGTGCCCCGTGCACATCCCCCCGGAAGATCTGGGTGGAATTGCTCAATACGGAGATTTTAGCCTGAGGGCAGAACCGGTCGCGCAATTCTATGGTATCATTGATGATTCCGGCAAAGTCGGGATGACCGGTAGGCTCCCCATTCCCTGCAAACGTAAGCACGTCCGGATGCTCGTTCCGCTCGTGCATTTCCTTTAGCTTTGCTTCCAGGGCGGCAGAGATTTCTTTCCGCGTAGGCCGCCGGGTGACCGTCTTCCGGTCTTTGTTGAATCCACACTCACAGTAGATGCAGTCGAAATTGCAGATCTTTCCATCTGCAGGCATCAGGTTGATGCCCAGGGAAAGTCCTAATCTCCGACTGTGTACCGGACCATATATAGGGGATGAATAGATAACTGTGCTCATTGTTGTCCAAGAATTAGATATTGTTAGATATAATCTTTGCGATCATACTACAAAGGTATGAAATTAATTTGAATCAGACTTTCCAATCTGTATTTTCCGTGTTAATACTCGTTAAACGGTCGTGTTTTAAAAGCTTTTATCGTATATTTGCAACCTAAATAGGTGAATGTTGCTCTTTTCTTGAAGCTTCTTTCAGAGAGGAAGATCATGAGCGGCATGAAGCAGATATTTTTAAAATAGCCCTTGATTAAGGATGGGAAAGAATCGTCAGAGAACCCGCAATCATCATGGATTACAGGTTGTTACTTTATGTATAAGTACTGCCATGGTGCTCGTCTTGTTAGGATTGGTCGTATGCTCTACGCTTCTGGCGCGGAACCTGTCGACCTATGTGAAGGAGAATTTCGTGGTCCAGATTATGCTGGATCAGGATATGACCTCTCCCGAAGCTCAGCAGATCTGTAATAAGTTGAAAGTCCGTCCTTATGTGAATAGTCTCCATTATGTCAGCAAGGAAGAAGCCTTGAGGGAAGGGACGAAGGAGCTGGGGACGAATCCGAGTGAGTTTGCCGGCGTGAACCCTTTCCTTTCTTCCATTGAGATTACGGTGAAAGGTAATTATGCGAATGATGATTCCCTCAGATGGATCTCCAGGGAACTGAAGACTTATCCGAAAGTCAGCGAGATTGATTATCAGAAGGACTTGATCAATGAGGTCAATCAGAACATTGCGAAAATCAGCGTCATCTTGCTCGTTATTGCTGTGCTGCTCACTTTCGTGTCCTTCTCCTTGATCAGCAATACCGTTCGTCTGGGCATCTACTCGCGCAGATTTTCCATCCATACCATGAAGCTCGTAGGAGCTTCGTGGGGATTTATCCGAAGGCCTTTCATCACGGATGCCATCCTTATCGGACTGGTCGCTGCGGTGTTGTCCTGTGCAGTCCTGGGCTGTGGCGTCTATGCGCTCTATCGTTATGAACCGGGAATCCTTACGATCATGACCTGGCGGGAGATGGCTATTACGGGGGCTGCGGTATTCCTGTTCGGAATCATTATAACGGCTATTTGTGCAAGCATTTCAGTGAATAAGTTCTTGAAAATGAAGGCTGGAGAGTTGTATAAAATTTGAGGGAGTGTGCTTCTCTTGAGTAAAATAAAAGAAATCATTAAAATTATGGATAAAAGAAATTATGCATTCGATAAAGTCAACTTCATTTTGCTGGCTGTCGGTATGTTGATTGTCGTCATCGGTTTTGTGCTGATGGCCGGACCGGGTTCTAATGAAACTCATTTTGAGCCGTCAATATTCAGCGTTAGGAGGATCAAGGTCGCTCCTGTAGTGTGTCTGATCGGCTTTTTGTCTATGATTTATGCTGTCGCCAGAAGACCAAAAGATCCTCAGAAAGCTGACAAAATGCCTGAAATCAAAGATGTTCAGGGGGAGAAAGATTCTTCTATTGATAAACATTAATTGATCATCGGTATTTTCTTATGACTTTATTTCAGACTATTATCATCTCTATTGTCGAGGGATTGACGGAATTCCTTCCTGTTTCTTCTACCGGTCACATGATTATTGCACAGAATCTCCTGGGTGTACGCCAGGGGGATCCATTCGTGCATGCCTTTACCTTTATCATACAGTTTGGCGCTATCCTTTCTGTGGTCTGCTTGTATTGGAAGCATTTCTTCCAGATGCGCAACAGGAAGGAGTTCCTGCAAAAGATGAAGTTCTATGGGTTGTTGATCATAGGGGTTATCCCGGCCGTTTTTATCGGACTGTTCGCTAAGGAGAGCGGACTGCTGGACTTTCTGCTTGACAGCGTGAATGTCGTGGCGGTCATGCTGGTCATCGGAGGTATCTTCATGCTGTTTGTTGACCGGATCTTTAATAAGGGGACAGATCAGAATAAGGTGACTACCAAACGCGCGTTTATGATCGGACTGTTCCAGTGCATCTCCGTGATTCCGGGCGTCAGCCGCAGTATGGCAACGATAGTAGGGGGCATGGCCCAGAAACTGACGCGGAAGCGCGCAGCGGAGTTTTCCTTCTTCCTCGCAGTGCCTACCATGGCCGGAGCAACCCTCCTGGATCTTCTTGACATGCTGAAGGCGGGGACCACGTGGGCCACCTCTCATAATATTTTTTTATTGGTCTTAGGGTGTGCCATCGCTTTTGTGGTAGCTATGCTGGCCATGAAATGGTTTGTCGGTTTTCTCATGAAGCATGGGTTCAGGCCTTTCGGATGGTATCGTATTATCATCGGTGCAATCATCCTGATCCTTCTGGCTACAGGTCATTCTCTTGTCATTGCGGGCTGAATGGCCTTTGAGCGGGATGGAGAAGGTGGAAGAGAACGGGAAAATAGATTTCTTGAAAGGAGCGATCTTTGCAATAGATAAACCTTATAGAATATCCAGTTTCGGTGCTTTGGCCCATGTCCGGTACTTGCTGAAAAAGCGCTTGCACCATCGCGTGAAAATCGGTCATGCAGGCACGCTGGACCCTTTGGCGACAGGAGTGCTGGTCCTTTGTACGGGAAAGATGACCAAACAGATCGAGCGTCTGCAGCAGGGATCTAAGGAATATGTTGCCACGCTTCAACTGGGGGCCACTACTCCGAGTTATGACCGGGAACAAACGGTAGATCATACGTTTCCAACACTACAGATCACAAGAGACAGAATCCTTACGGTCCTGGAATCTTTTACGGGGGACATCCTTCAGACTCCTCCTTCTTACAGTGCAGTCAAGATTAAAGGTGACCGGGCGTATGAGTTGCGAAGGGCTGGCAAGGAGGTCGTACTGCAGCCCAAACCCGTCCATATAGACCGGATCGAACTGATGGATTTTTATCCTGAAACCATGCAGATGACCATCCGGGTGGTGTGCGGAAAAGGAACTTATATCCGGGCTCTGGCCCGTGATGTAGGGAGGAAACTTGACAGTGGGGCTTTTCTGACTTCACTCCGGCGGACGAGATCAAGTGGATTCTCCGTGGCTGATTGTGTAGACTTTGATCATATTGACAGGTGGCTGGAGGAGGTGACAGAACCTAAGGATAACGAATTGGAAAACCTTTTACATGAAAAGAAAGGAGAACAGGAAGTGATATGAAACTATCTCAGTTTAAATTTAAATTACCGGATGAACTGGTTGCACTTTATCCGCATCAGTCTAAACATTCGATTACCAAAACGGATGGTACGAAAGAGACTTTTACGGTGCTGCGTTCGGATGAATGCCGGTTAATGGTGGCGCATAAGAAATCGGGCAAGATAGAGATGTTCAAGAAAGGGGCAAAAGGCAAACCCGTCAAGGGTGATTTCCTTACCTTCTGGGATATGCTTGATTATTTCGGCGAAGGAGATACCTTTGTCTTCAATGATACGAAAGTGTTCCCGGCCCGCCTGTATGGCACCAAGGAGAAAACGGATGCGAAAATAGAGGTCTTTCTCCTTCGGGAACTCAATGAGGAGATGCGTTTATGGGATGTCCTCGTGGAACCTGCACGCAAGATCCGTATCGGCAACAAACTCTTTTTCGACGATACGGGTACGATGGTTGCTGAGGTCATCGACAACACAACCAGCCGTGGCCGCACACTTCGCTTCCTCTATGACAGTCCTCACGAGGAATTCAAGCGGAACCTGTTCGCCCTGGGAGAGGCTCCCTTGCCTAAATATATCATTGACAGACGTGAGAATCATCATGCAACGGCTGATGACCTGGTTAATTTCCAATGTGTGTTCGCTAAGAATGAAGGGGCAGTGACAGCTCCTGCTACAGGCCTTCACTTCAGCCGCGAACTGATGAAGATGATGGAGATCAAGGGCATCCATTCTGCTTTCATCACCCTGCACTGCGGACTGGGTAACTTCCACGAGATAGAGGTGGAGGATCTGACCAAACATAAGATGGATTCGGAAGAAATGGTGATCGGAAAAGAGGCTTGTGACACGGTCAACCAGGCTAAGAAAATGGGCCATCATGTCTGCATCGTAGGAGCAAGCGTGGCCAAGGCTACCGAAACGGCTGTGGGCACGGACGGACTCCTGAAGGAATACAAGGGCTGGACAAATAAGTTTATCTTCCCGCCTTATGATTTCGGACTGGCTGACAGTATGGTCGTCAATTTCTATCATCCGGAATCACCTTTATTGATGAGCACAGCAGCCTTCGGGGGCTATGATCTTGTCATGGAAGCTTATAATATGGCGGTCAAGAACGGCTATCAATTCGGCTGTTTCGGGGATGCCCTTCTGATCGTCAACGATTAGAGGACTGTCCTCAGGATGAGACGGTTACGGAAGAGCCTTTGGCTTGATACCATTCCTTCCCGTCCGCTTTAAAGTTTTTGAAATGCATCAGATCTATTTAGGACTGGGCTCCAATATGGGTAATCGCAGGCAGAATATCGATGAAGCGATCTTGCGTATCTGTAAGCAGGTGGGCAGGGTCGACGGCCGGTCTTCCCTCATTGAGACAAAACCGTGGGGCTTTGAGTCGGTTCATGATTTCATGAATTGTTGCATTGGGGTGCGGACATCCCTTTCCCCCAGGGGGGTACTGAGAACTACCCAGCATATAGAAAGGGAATTGGGAAGGCGCGAGAAGAGTCAGGACGGGGTCTATCATGACCGCGTCATCGATATAGATATATTGCTTTATGATCATTTGAGGGTGGACGAACCTGACTTGAAAATCCCTCATCCTCTCATGTTTCAACGTGATTTTGTGATGAGACCGTTAATGGAAATACTGGCGGAGGAGGAAAATAAAAGGAGCGCATTTTCAATGCAACCGTGAATGCTCCTTGCTCTTGCGGAAGGAAACTGGTTTCATCAAAAAGGCCCGGCACATTCAGTGCCGGGCCTTTTTGGCTTTCTCTAAGATAAGTTATTTGCGGAGACCTAATGACTTGATGATCGCACGATAACGATTGATGTCGCGCTTATACAAGTAGTCCAGTAAGGCACGGCGCTTGCCTACCAACTGGGTCAGTGAACGGGTCGTGACATGATCCTTGTGATGGTTCTTGACATGCTCTGTCAAGTGGTTGATACGATAGGTGAACAGGGCGATCTGAGCTTCTGAAGAACCTGTGTCCCGCTCATCTTTGCCGTACTTCTTGAAGATCTCTAACTTTTTTTCTTTCTGTAAATACATGACTTATTGGATTAATGATAATTACTATGACATCCTTCGGGCGATCCCTGCCTTAATCCCAACAGGACGCCGTCGAATGCATCGGAAACTCCGAAACGGTGGCAAAGTTACGAATTATATTTGACAATGGGGTGTCGTATGCAGATGAATTTTAGCAAAAACCATATTTTTAACACTCTGTTTCACGAGATTCTTATCCACTAATAGATTGATTGTCAAACTTTTTTTGTAATTTTGCATTCGAAATTTTAAGGTAAAGTAAGAAATGCAAGACATTAGAAATGTTGCTGTTATTGCACACGTTGACCACGGAAAAACTACTTTGGTTGACAAGATGTTGCTCGCTGGAAAACTGTTCCGTGACGGCCAGGATGAAAGCGGTGAAGTATTGGACTCCAATGATCTGGAGCGGGAACGAGGAATCACGATTCTCTCGAAGAACGTCTCGATGAAATGGAAAGGTGTCAAAATCAATATATTGGATACTCCAGGCCACTCTGACTTTGGAGGTGAGGTAGAACGGGTGCTCAATATGGCTGATGGCTGTCTGCTCCTGGTAGACGCCTTCGAAGGCCCGATGCCGCAGACTCGTTTTGTGCTCCAGAAGGCCCTTAAGCTCGGCCTGAAGCCGATCGTCGTAGTGAATAAGGTCGATAAACCGAACTGCCGTCCTGAAAAGGTCGCTGAGATGGTCTTTGACCTGATGTGTGATCTGAATGCTACTGAGGACCAACTGGAATTCCCGGTGGTTTACGGCTCGGCAAAGCAGGGATGGATGGGACCAGACTGGAAGAAGCCTACGGGGAACATTGACTATCTGTTGGATAAAATCCTGGAAGTTATCCCTGCCCCGAAACGTCTTGAGGGAACTCCGCAGTTGCTGATCACCTCCCTTGATTATAGTACTTATACCGGCCGTATCGCAGTGGGCCGCGTACGTCGCGGAACCCTGAAAGACGGCATGAACGTGACGGTCTGTCACCGTGACGGCTCGCAGGAGAAGTGCAAGATAGGTGAGCTTCATACCTTTGAAGGTATCACGCATAAGAGAACGGATGAGGTGAGCAGTGGCGACATCTGCGCAGTCATCGGCATCCCTAACTTTGAGATCGGGGACACCATCGCCGACTATGATAATCCGGAAGCGCTGCCTCCTATCGCCGTCGATGAGCCTACCATGAGTATGCTCTTTACGATCAATGATTCTCCCTTCTTTGGCAGAGAGGGTAAATTTTGTACTTCCCGGCAGATTGGGGATCGTTTGCACCATGAACTGGAAAGGAACCTGGCTCTCCGCGTCCACGATGTAGAGGGATCAAGAGATAAATGGGTTGTCAGCGGACGTGGTGTGCTACACCTCTCTGTGCTGATCGAGACCATGCGCCGTGAGGGGTATGAGCTCCAGGTAGGACAGCCTCAGGTGATCTATAAGACCATTGACGGAAAGAAGTGTGAACCGGTCGAGGAACTGACGATTAATGTCCCTCAGGACTATTCTTCCAAGATGGTAGATATGGTGACTCGTCGTAAAGGTGAGTTGACGGGCATGGATACGGAAGGCAGCCGGGTAAATATCACTTTTGATATTCCTGCACGCGGGATCATCGGACTTCGTACGAATGTGCTGACAGCCTCTCAGGGAGAAGCTATCATGGCGCACCGCTATAAGGAGTACCAGCCGTACAAGGGCGAGATCGTGCGTCGTACCAATGGCTCCATGATCGCTATGGAGACCGGCACGGCTTATGCGTATGCACTCGACAAACTCCGGGATCGTGGAAAGTTCTTCATTGATCCGGGTGAGGATGTTTATGCGGGCGAAGTTGTGGGTGAGCATGTCCATGAGAAAGACCTGGTGGTAAACGTGACCAAGGCTAAACAGTTGACGAATGTACGTGCGAGCGGCTCTGATGAGAAAGCTCGGGTGATCCCCAAGACGGTGATGAGCCTGGAGGAGTGCCTTGAATACATCAAGCAGGATGAATATGTAGAAGTCACTCCCAAGAGTATGCGTATGCGCAAGATCCTTCTGGATCATCTGGAGCGTAAGCGTGCGAATAAGAATTCTGAAGAATAAGAAGCAACTCTAGGGCCGCTTCCGATAGGGTAAGGTGAATAACAATTATAGCTTATGAAACGTCTTTTATTCATGTTGACAATCCTCGTTTCGGTTCTGTCGATGAAAGCCCAACCGGAAGCGGGGACCTTTTCCATTATTCCCCGGGTAGGGGTGAGTATCACTAATTTAAGCAGTGAGACCTTAAAACTTCCCTTCTCGGGAGATATTCGGGATCCTCAGTTTAAACCTGCCTATATGGCTGGCCTGGATTTCCAGTATCAGGTGGCAGGGAGCCTGGCCGTCTCTGCGGGGGCACAATATGCTCTTCAGGGGTGCAAGTATAAGGATATTGAAAGTATCACAGACAATCAGGGGAGCACTCATTTTAGTGGGGCTTCCGACTGTCATGTCAACGTGGGATATGTGAATGTCCCGGTGATGGTGCACTGGTATCTCTCCCAGGGTCTGGCCCTTCAGGGTGGTCTGCAGATGGGCTTCCGGGTGAATGCCAAATCTTATTATACCTATACGGAATATACGGAGACAAAGGATGAGTCTGGGATACAACGTACGTACGCCAAGGATACGGACGGTAATCTGCTGAAGGACCATGAGTATAAGACTGATGTGAAGGATCAGTTGAAGGCTACCGATTTCTCCATTCCCGTAGGTCTGTCTTACGAATATATGAATGTTGTGCTTGACGCCAGATATAATATCGGATTGAGGAATGTCTATAAGTCCGGTGGCCATCATCGCAATGAAGTCTTCCTCTTCTCCGCAGGTTATAAATTTAACTTGTAGGAGCTGGCAGGGCGCCCGTAGGGGGAGCCGTCCATCCGGATCATTCCGGATAGATGAGGTTCTCCGGGCGGATGTCTCTGAGAATTTCCGTCAGGAATTTCCGTGACTCCCATTTGGCCATCGGCAGGTCATGAAGGAGGTAGTTGCCACAGTCTTTTGGCCTGGCACCGGGAATTTCACCTTCGAAATCAGCGATAAACTGGAAAGTTCGCTGCATCAGGCTGATGATGTCCTTGCTTTCCAGGTCTCCTTTCAGTATGCAGTAAAAACCGGTCAGGCAACCCATCGGCCCCCAATAGAGGACCCTGTCTTTCCATTCCGGGTCATTGCGCAGGAAGGTCGCGCCGAGATGCTCGATGGTATGACTGGCGCCGGCATGAAGGACAGGTTCCCGATTGGGCTCTTTCATGCGGATGTCAAAGGTCGTTACGATAGCTGCCCCGACGCTATCCTTACGACTGACGTAGATACCGCGGAGAAGTTGATTGTGATTAATGGTAAAACTGGTTATCTTTTTCATATTTGTTTTTTTTGTTTGGGGAACACTTGCTCTTTTACCGTGTTCCATTTGATCAGAAGAAAATGCTTATAATCTTTCCAGGAAACTTTTAGTTGCCTGGAAGCTGCCGTTTGCCAGACGGTTCCAGAAGTCAAAATACTGGGTCGCCTTCTCATCCTTCAACGGGATGTCACTGATAATACGGAAGGAGAGAAAGGGAGTCTGGTAGATATGACAGGTCTGTGCGATGCTGCAGCTCTCCATGTCTACGGCCAGGGCCTCGGGGAATTTCCTCAAGATCGACTGCATCTTCTCCTTTGTATCTACAAACCATTCTCCACTGACGGTCAGTCCGGCTTTAACATGAATTCTGGTGCCGTGATCATCCACGTCATTCAGGGCCAGGGCCTTTTCGATGAGACGGGCAGGGGCCCTATATCTGGCAGGCATTCCCATGATCTGCCCGTATTCTACCTCATTCCCGCAATAGGCATCATGATAGGCGCATTCGGTGGCGGCGACAATATCCAGAGGCGCGAGACGGATGTCCGCCCCTCCAGCACATCCCGTAGAAAGGATCAGGTCCGGGTGATAATGATGGATCATCTCCACGGTGCCGATCGCAGAGTTAACCTTGCCGATGCCACATTGCTGGAGAATGACCTCCTTGTCACCGATGGTCCCGGTAATAAAATCCTGATGGTCAAACTCCTCCGTGGTCTTGTCCTCCAGGAGTGTTTCAAGTTGGGTGAACTCCTTGTCCATCGCTACAATAATACCTGTTCTCATCACCTGTTTCCTTTAAAAGCAGATCGTTGCCTCCCGCTGGAGGGAAGAGGAAGCCCCCTCTCTCCGGCTCCGCTGCTGTTTTTATGCAATTTTGAAGCAAAGTTACTAAAAAATCACTAATCTCTAAACATTAAACGACAAACTTTTATTAACTTTGCACATTGGAATTGGTGTCTTGAAGAGGCCTGTTCCCCTGAAAAAGAACGTAAACCTGTTTATAGAATGAAAACTTATTTGAAGAGGTATCTGCCAGAGATTCTGGTAGTCGTCGTTTTCGCTTTAATCTCCTTCGTTTACTTTATGCCTGCCGATATGGACGGTCGCATCCTTTACCGTGAGGATTCACAGGCTGGAAGGGGTGCAGGCATGGAAATCAATCATTACCGCGACAGGACGGGCAAGACCACACGCTGGACCAACTCCATTTTCGGGGGGATGCCTACCTACCAGATGGCTCCGTCCTATAAGTCGGATGGCATCCTGGACCAGGCCATCCAACTTTATCATCTGTGGCTGCCGGAGAATGTCTGGTATGTGTTTGCTTACCTCCTGGGCTTTTATATCCTGCTGCGGGCCTTTGACTTCCGACGATCGTTGTCCGTACTGGGCGCCGTGATATGGGCTTTCTCCAGTTATTTCTTTATTATTATTGCCGCAGGGCATCTGTGGAAGGTGATGGCTTTGGCCTATCTGCCACCGATGA
Organism: Segatella asaccharophila; assembly: GCF_054687055.1. Taxonomy (NCBI): domain Bacteria; kingdom Pseudomonadati; phylum Bacteroidota; class Bacteroidia; order Bacteroidales; family Prevotellaceae; genus Segatella; species Segatella asaccharophila. Next base: position 17,684 of record NZ_BAACAN010000010.1, read on the forward strand.
TAGCGGGCATCGTACTCTCTTACCGGGGGAAATACCTGTGGGGACTGATCCTGACGGCTATCTTCGCGGCTTTTGAGATCAAGGCCAATCATGTGCAGATGACTTATTATTATCTCTTCATCATCCTCTTCATGATTATTGCTTTTCTGGCTCAGGCGATCAAGGAGAAGAAGATGCTGCAGTTCCTCAAGGCTACGGGCGTATGCCTCGTGGGTGCAGCCATAGCGGTCTGCATCAACCTCCCTAACCTCTATCATACCTACCAGTATGGCCAGTTGAGTATGAGAGGAAAGAGTGAGTTGGTGAAGAAGAATGCGTCCAATCAGACCAAGAGCGGTCTAGACCGGGATTATATCACCCAGTGGAGCTATGGCATCGGCGAGACCTGGACGCTTCTGGTCCCGAATGCGAAGGGAGGAGCATCAGTACCCCTGGCCCAGAACCAGAAGGCCATGGAGAAAGCGGACCCTCAGTTTATGCAGATTTACCAGCAGATGGGACAATACTGGGGGGATCAGCCGGGAACCTCGGGACCGGTATATGTCGGGGCCTTTGTTCTCATGCTCTTCATCCTGGGGCTGTTTATCGTCAAGGGTCCTATGAAATGGGCCCTGTTCGCGGCGACCGTCCTTTCCATCCTGTTGTCGTGGGGACATAATTTCATGCCTCTTACTAATTTCTTCATCGATTATATCCCGATGTATTCCAAGTTCCGGACGGTGGCCTCTATCCTGGTCATTGCGGAGTTTACCATTCCGTTACTGGCGGTGATGGCCTTAAAGGAAATTGTGGATCATCCGGAAATACTGAAGACAAAGATCAAATTTGTATATGCCAGTTTTGGACTGACGGCTGGTTTCTGCCTGTTGTTCGCCTTGTTGCCCGGGACCTTCTTCAATTTCGTCTCCGGTCAGGAGATGCAGTCACTGCGGCAGATCCCGCAGCAGTACCTTGGGCCGCTGCTCAGTAATCTTACGGAGATCCGTAAGTCGATCTTTACTTCAGATTGCTGGCGCTCTTTCTGGATCATCGTGATCGGTACCGCCATCCTGATGCTCTTCAGGGCGAAGAAACTGAAGGCTTCCTATATGATCGCGGCTATAACCGTGCTCTGCCTGGGAGATATGTGGCTTGTCAACAAGCGTTACCTGAATGATAATATGTTTGTGGAGAAAACCCAGCGTGACCTGCCTCAGCCCATGACGGCAACGGATAAGCAGATTCTCCAGGACAAGAGCCTCGACTACCGTGTACTCAACTTTGCCTCCAACACCTTTAATGAGAATGAGACATCCTATTATCATGAAAGTATAGGAGGGTATCATGCTGCCAAGCTCCGTCGCTATCAGGATCTGATAGATGCTTATATCGCGCCGGAAATGCAGAAGAGCATGAAGGCGATTGCTGCGGCCAATGGCGATATGACAAAGGTTGCAGGTGACTCGGTCTTCCCGGTTCTCAATATGCTGAATGCGAAATACTTCATCCTTCCGTTACAGAATAACCAGACCGTTCCTCTTCAGAACCCTTATGTCTATGGCAATGCTTGGTTCGTGGATCATGTTGGCTATGTGGATAATGCCAACCAGGAGATTGAACGCCTGGGCAGGATCAATCTTCGTCATCAGGCCGTCGCTGACGCGCGGTTCAGAACCCAACTGGGGGAGAGCAAGACCCAGGATACGCTCTCTATCGCCAAACTCACCTCTTATGAACCGAATCACCTTACTTATGATGTCCATTCAGACAAGGGGGGAATCCTGGTCTTCTCCGAGATTTATTATCCGGGATGGACAGCCACCGTTGACGGGCAGCCTGCTGTCTTAGGGCGTGCCGACTATGTCCTACGTGCATTGAACGTGAGCCCCGGACATCACCAGATCGTACTTGATTTCCATCCTTCCTCCATTGCCAAAACAGAGACGGTGGCTTATGTGGGATACTTCCTTCTCGTATTGCTCATCGTTCTGGGTGGCGTCCTGGAATACCGGAAAAAGAAAGCCAGGGACGTTGAGGCACTGGCTGACAAAAGTTTGAAATGATGTATACTTATCGTTATCCTCATCCTTCGGTTACTGCCGATTGTCTGGTGTTCGCCGGAACAGGTGATGAGGAGCAGATCCTCCTCGTAAAGCGGAAAAATCCTCCTTTCCAGGGGTGCTGGGCTTTCCCTGGAGGATTTATGAATATGGATGAGACCGCTTCGGCAGCTGCCTGTAGGGAACTGCGGGAGGAGACCGGCCTGGAGGTCATGGAAGGTGACCTGAAGCAGGTGGGAGCTTTTTCGCAGGTGGACCGTGACCCCCGGGAGCGGGTGGTGACGATCGCTTATTATACTTCTCAGGATACGGAGGGGAAGGTACAGGGCGCTGATGATGCCGGAGAGGCGGAATGGTTCAACCTGAACGCTCTCCCGGAGTTGGCCTTTGACCATGCTTCCATCCTCCGCGCGGCCCTTCGGCGCAGGCAGGAGGATGAGGGAGAGAACGGACAATGCTCGGGAGGAAAGAAGTCCCGTTGAGATGATCCGTTACGGTCTGTGCTGTGGGAGAAGTCTGCAGTGGGACGGTTTAGGAAAAGAGTAAAAAGAGGATGAATAATGGATTTTAGGACGGTTGTGGAAACAGACAAGGCTGATTTTGAAATCCCCCCTTGTGAGTCAATGATTTTTGTCGGATCTTGCTTTGCAGACCGACTGGGGAAGCGCTTCCAGGAAGAGAAATTCCGGGCTGTAGTGAATCCTTTCGGCGTGATGTACAATCCTGTGAGTATTCTTCATACGGTGGAGCAGTGGTCGGATCATATCCGGACCACCGCAGAAGCGTCAGCCCCACATGTGGCTGTGTTCACGCTCGGCACGAATCATGTCTATGTGCTGAAAAAGACAGGTGAGATCGTCGACAATTGCCGGAAAAGACCGCAGGACTGGTTCCGTGAAGAGGAGTTGACCATCAGCCAGTGTGCAGAATATCTGGGTAAGGCAGTGGAACGGTTGGAGGAGGATGATCCGGCGGTGAGAGTGATCATTACGGTCAGTCCTATCCGGTATGCTAAGTATGGCTATCACGGGAGCGCACTCTCCAAGGCGGTCCTCCTGCTGGCTGCCGAACAGTTGAAAGGCCATTATCCTGAGCGGGTGAGCTATTTCCCGGCGTATGAAATCCTGAACGATGAACTGCGTGATTACCGGTTTTATGACCGTGACATGCTGCATCCGAGTGATCAGGCGGTCGATTATATATGGGAAAAATTCGACGACAGGTATTTCGGGAAAGCCACGCGCGAGTTCCTGGCGGAATGGGGACCGCTCAGGCGGGCCCTGGCGCACCGGCCGTTCCATCCGGAGTCTGAGGACTATCAGGAATTCTTGCACAAAACAAGGTTAAAAGTAAACGCGCTTTCAAAAAAATACCCTAACTTTGCGCAAAATTGTAAAACCTTTGAATAATAATTTATTGTTACAATGACATATACTATTGAAAAAGTAACCACTCTCATCGGCGCACGCCGTTATGGGGAGAAAGATGCGAACATCGGATTCATCCTCACGGACAGCCGTTCGTTGTGCTTCCCTGAAGAGACGCTTTTCTTTGCCTTGAAATCTGGCCGTAATGATGGGCATCGCTATATTCCCGAACTCTATCGCCGTGGGGTCCGGAACTTTGTGGTGAAAGAGGTGCCGGCAAACTATGTCCAGACATTCCCGGAGGCTAATTTCCTGAAGGTGCTGTCACCGCTTGAAGCTCTGCAGCGGCTGGCAGAGCGCCATCGTGATGAGTTTAATATCCCTATTGTCGGGATTACAGGATCCAATGGGAAGACAATGGTCAAGGAATGGCTTTACCAGTTGATGTCTCCGGACCTGTTTGTGACACGCAGCCCGAGGAGCTATAATTCCCAGATCGGCGTTCCCCTTTCGATATGGCTGATGAATGAGGATACACAGGTCGGTATCTTTGAGGCGGGGATCAGTAAACCGGGAGAGATGCTTGCCTTGCGGGATATTATCCAGCCCACGATCGCAGTGTTGACTAATCTGGGTGCTGCCCATCAGGAGAATTTCTCTTCCATGGAGGAGAAATGCCGGGAGAAGATGATCCTCTTCCATGATGCTCCTGTCATTGTGTACAATGAAGATGATGAGATCATTGACGGGATCGTCCGGAAGAGTGATTTCAAGGGGGAGAAACTCTATTGGTCAATGAAGGACAAGAAAGCTCCGATGTATGTCAGTGCTGTTCATAAGGAGGCTGAGTCAGCTACGGTTATCTGCTCTTTCAAAGGGGAGAAAATACAGTATGTCCTGCCTTATATAGATGATGCTTCGATAACTAATTCCATCATCTGTGCGGCCGTGGCTTCTCAATTGGGATTGAAGGCGGAGGTCCTCCAGGAACGTATGGCAAAGTTGGAGCCTGTGGCCATGCGTATGGAAGTAGTTGAGGGTCAGCATGGGTGCACACTGATCAATGACAGTTATAATTCAGACATCAACTCGCTGGGAATCGCGCTGGACTTTATGAGCCGCCGGCCGGACCAGAAAGGACGCCGCCGGACATTGATCCTCAGTGATATCTATCAGAGTGGACTGCCTCCTGAAGAACTCTATCGTGAGGTCTCCGGTCTGGCCGTGAAGAGAGGAGTGCAAAAATTTGTCGGGATCGGACCGGATCTGTGTCAGCAGGCAGACGAGATCCGTGTACCGGAGAAATTCTTCTTCACCACTGTCGCACAGTTTATTCATAGTGAAGTGTTCGCTTCCCTCCAGGATGAGGTGATCCTGATCAAGGGTGCCCGGAAATTCGGCTTTGACCAACTCACGGAACTGTTGGCGAAGAAAGTGCATGAGACGGTGCTGGAGGTCAATCTGGATGCGGTGGTGAAGAACCTCAATTACTACCGCTCACTCATGAAGCCGGAAACAAAACTAGTATGTATGATCAAGGCGGATGCCTATGGCGCAGGAGCTGTGGAGATTGCCAAGACACTGGAGGATCACCGTGTGGACTATCTGGCAGTGGCGGTGGCTGATGAAGGAGTCATCCTCCGCAAGAACGGGATCACTTCAAATATCATGATCATGAATCCGGAGATGTCGGCATTCAAGACAATGTTCGATTATGACCTGGAACCGGAAGTCTATTCGTTCCGCCTGCTTGAAGCTCTCGTCAAGGCTGCTGAGAAGGAGGGGATCACGGGCTTCCCGGTACATATCAAGATTGATACGGGCATGCACCGTCTGGGATTCAACCCGGAGGAAGACATGGATAAACTGATTGACCGTCTGAAACATCAGAATGCGGTTATTCCCCGTTCGGTGTTCTCCCACTTCGTGGGCTCGGACAGCGATGATTTCGATAACTTCAGCGCCATGCAGTTTAAACTCTTCGACACGGCCAGTAAAAAACTGCAGTCGGCTTTCAGTCATAAGATCATCCGTCATATTGATAACTCTGCCGGCATCGAGCATTTCCCCGAACGACAGTTGGATATGTGTCGTCTGGGATTGGGCCTCTATGGCATCGATCCTCGTACAAATAAACCGATCCATAATGTTTCTACCCTGAAGACGACGATCCTGCAGATGCGGAAGGTGCCTGCTGGAGAGAGTGTCGGATACAGCCGCAAGACCATCCTGGAGCGCGATAGTGTCATCGCTGCCATTCCTATCGGGTATGCAGACGGACTGAACCGGCATCTGGGCAACCGTCATTGCTATTGCCTGGTTAACGGCCATAAGGCTTTGTACGTAGGAAATATCTGTATGGATGTGGCGATGATTGATGTTACCGGCATCGCCTGCAAGGAAGGAGACAGTGTGGAGATCTTCGGTGATGACCTCCCCGTAACCGTGCTGAGTGACGCGTTGGATACTATTCCATACGAGGTGATGACTACGATCAGCAGCCGGGTCAAGCGGGTTTATTTCCACGACTGACCTTTGAGAATAGAGATTAAAGATAGATTGATTAGTTATAGGCGGGAGAGCGAAACAGATTTGTTCTTCCGCTTTTTATTTCTTGGTCTCAGGGGGGATAGATAAGGACCGGTTTTATTCTGGTTGGGCCGTTCCCGCAGATAAAAAGGGACTGAAGAAGAAAGGGTTGCCCCCGGATCTTGATGTAATCCTTTGCGTAAAAGTTTAAAGCGAAACGTATTGATTTTTAGGAAAAAAAGTGTATCTTTGCATACGATGCACTTAAAAACCTGCTAAATTAACAAACTAGAACTTAAACGGTATTTATGGAACAAGTATTTAGCTATATCATTAGTCTCGGTGCGAGCGTAATGATGCCTATTATCTTTACGATCATCGGACTGTGTATAGGCATGAAATTCGGCAAGGCCCTGTTGTCAGGTCTCTATGTCGGTGTTGGGTTTGTAGGATTGGGTATTGTAACGGCTCTGCTGACGAAAAACTTCAGTGACCCGCTGACCATGATGTCTCAGATTTACCATCTTAAGCTGAAGGTCTTTGACATGGGATGGCCTGCGGCTGCTTCTGTCGCTTACAGTACGGCAGTAGGTGCGTTGATCATCCCGATCTGCCTGGGTGTGAATTTCCTGATGCTGATCACCAAGACCACACGGACCGTCAACATCGACCTGTGGAACTATTGGCATTTTGCTTTTATCGGTGCAGTGGCTTACTTCTGCATGGGGAAGAGTCTGGCATGGGGATATTTTGCAGCTATTGTCTGCTATATCATCACCCTGGTCATGGCAGACCTGACGGCCGATAAGTTTCAGAAATACTATCATCTCGACGGCATCTCTATCCCGCAGCCTTTCTGCCAGAGTTTCTTGCCTTTCACATTGGCCATCGACTGGCTGTTGGATAAAATCCCGGGATTCAACAAACTCGACATTGATGCAGAAGGCCTGAAGAAGAAATTTGGTGTGTTGGGCGAGCCACTGGTGCTCGGTGTGATCGTAGGAGCACTCATAGGCCTCGTCGCCCACATGAGCGTGAAGAAGATCCTCTTCCTGGGGATTACGATGGGAGCAGTGATGGAACTGATTCCACGTATCACCAAACTCTTTATCGATGGCCTGATGCCAATCTCGGATAAGACCAAGGAGGTGGTCGCCAAGCGTTTCCACGGGAAGAAGATCCATATCGGTATGAGCCCTGCTTTGGTCATCGGCCATCCCACTGCGTTGGTCTGTACCTTGCTGTTGATTCCTACCTATTTGATTATCTCGGTTATTCTGCCCGGTAATCAATTCCTGCCACTGGCTTCTCTGGCAGGTCTGTTTTATCTTTTCCCCATCATGCTTCCTTATACGAAGGGGAATGTGCTGAAGAGTTATATCGTAGGGGTCGTGGCTTTGCTCGTCGGCTTGTGGTTCGTCACGGATATGGCTCCTGATTTTACCATGGCTGCCAATTCAGTGTTCAAGGCGACACAGGATCCGGCAACGAGCGTGCCGAAAGGTTTCTTCGCCGGAAGTATGGACTTCGCCTCTTCCCTGATCGGATGGGTGATCTATAAACTCACTTGTTATGTGAAGGTTGTCGGACCGGTAATCCTGGTTGTCCTGGTCATCGTCATGATGCTGTACAACCGCCATCAGATCCTCAAGGATGAGAAGGTCGCTGCCGCAGCCATTGATGCTGAGGAGAAGGCTGGAGGGAATCCTTCTGCTCCTATAGAATAACAGAGAATATTAAATATCATGGTAGAATGAAGAAATCGATTTTGACATTATTGCTGTGCCTGATCGCCGGTTGGGGAATGGCGCAGAATGCTTACACACATTATGAAGTCCGCTGGGCCAGCAATCCCCGGGACGCGAAGCATTATGATACTGAGCGCCTGCGTAAGGAATTCCTGATCCAGAAGGTGATGGCACCGGGAGAGGTCAACTGGACCTATTCCCTTTATGACCGTTTCCTCGTCGGCGGTGCTGAGCCGGTGGATGCTCCCCTGGAGCTGGCTTCCATTGCCCCGTTGGATACAAAGAACCTGTTGGATAATCGTGAACTGGGTATCATTAATATCGGTGGTGACGGTGTGGTGACCGTTGACGGCAAGGATTATCCCCTCGCCTTTCAGGAAGCCCTTTATATCGGCCGTGGTTCTTATCAGATTACCGTTTCCAGTAAGGATGCTGCTCATCCGGCCAAGTTCTATCTGAACAGTGCTTGTGCACAGAAGGCTTATCCGATCAGGAAGGTGACGTTGAAGGAGGCTCATAATATCAAAGCTGGCTCTCTGGCTGGCAGCAATGACCGGGTGATCCACCAGATGATCATTGACGGTGTGGCCGGCGTACATACGTGCCAGTTGCAGATGGGCATCACGGAATTGAAGGAAGGCTCTGTATGGAACACGATGCCGGCTCATACCCACCTCCGTCGCATGGAGACCTATTTCTATTATAAGATCCCAGAGGGCCAGCAGGTCCTTCATATTATGGGAGAACCGCAGGAGACACGTCCCATCTGGGTCAAGAATGAGCAGGCTGTCATCTCTCCTCAATGGAGTATCCATTGTGGGGCAGGAACGTCCAACTATACCTTTATCTGGGGAATGGCGGGAGAGAACCTGATCTATACCGATATGCAGGTCGTCAAGATCTCTGACCTCAAATAGAAGCCGGAGAGATCATCATAACTCAACTAACCAAAACAAACCTTAAACTATGAGTTCTGTTCAAACTACTAAGAAAACCAATTATCGGTGGGTGATCTGTTCCATGCTCTTCTTTGCCACAACGGTCAATTACATGGACCGTCAGGTATTGTCACTGACGTGGAAGGATTTCATCGCTCCGGAATTTCACTGGACGGATGCCGATTATGGCGTGGTAACAGGGATTTTCTCTATTCTCTATGCGTTCTTTTGCCTTTTTGCAGGTAAGTTTATTGACAAGTTAGGGACGAAGAAGGGGTATCTTACCGCCATCGGCATTTGGTCTGTGGGTGCCTGTATGCACGCTGCCTGCGGATGGGCGACCATGCATATCGTGGGGGTTCCATCATTGGCAGCCCTGCGTGCCGTGAAAGCTGGATCGGAGTTGGCGTTGTCCATCTCCACGGTCTCTGTCTACCTCTTCCTTTTCTGCAGGGCGGTGCTCGCCATGGGAGAGTCCGGCAACTTCCCTTCAGCCATCAAGGTGACGGCCGAATATTTTCCGAAGAAAGACCGGGCGTTTGCTACGGCGATCTTTAACAGCGGGGCGTCTATCGGAGCCCTGGCGGCACCGGTCACGATCCCTGTCCTGGCTGAACATCTCGGCTGGGAGATGGCTTTCATCATCATCGGTGGACTGGGTTTTATCTGGATGGCTCTGTGGGTATTCGTTTATGACCGTCCTAAAGATAGTAAGCATGTAAATGAAGCAGAACTGACTTATATTAACCAGGATCAGGAGGATGCCAGTCAGACAACTGCGAAGGGAGCAAAGAAAGAGGAAAAGACGATTCCTTTCCTCAAATGTTTCCGCTATCGTCAGACCTGGTCTTTCATTGCCGGCAAATTCATGACGGATGGGGTATGGTGGTTTTATCTGTTCTGGGCACCTGCATATTTCTCAGACCAGTTCAATTATGGATCTAACACCACGATGGGCAAGATGCTGATCTTTGTGCTCTACCTTATCGTGACGGTGATCTCTATTTTCGGTGGCTATCTGCCGAAATTCTTCGTGGAGAAGAAGGGGATGGGAGCTTATCGCGGACGTATGCTCGCCATGCTGATCTTTGCTTTCTTCCCTCTGCTGGCTCTCTTTGCACAACCTTTGGCTTCCTGGAAAGCCAGTCCTATTGACCCGGCATGGTGGCCGGCAATCATCATCGGCCTCGCCGGTGCAGGACACCAGGCATGGTCTGCCAACCTCTTTTCAACTATCGGCGATATGTTCCCTACCAGTACGGTAGCCACGATTACCGGTATCGGTACCATGGCGGGAGGTATAGGCTCGTGGCTGATCAATACAGGGTCAGGTGAACTCTTTACCTATGCAGAGAATGCCGGGTCAGCTTTTACTTTCCTCGGTTTCTCAGGCAAGCCAGCCGGGTATATGATTATCTTCTGCATCTGTGCCGTAGCTTATCTGATAGGCTGGGCAATCATGAAGACCCTCGTACCGAAATACAAACCTATTGTAACAGACGAATAATTGATCCGTTCCGGTATGGAGAATACCGGTATGTTGATTGATTCCTTCCCGAAGGTGAGCAACCGTTTTTGCTCTCCTTCGGGATTTTTTATGATCAGCAGAATACAAATACTTGGATTTGCTGGATAATGAACCTGCATTTGAATAAATGCGGAAAATTAAAATGTCGCTGCCATGATGTTCTCTACTCATCCTGAGAAATTCTTCCCCTACACGCAGATTGATGTGGTAATTTTCCCCGAGGGCAAAGAGGACAATCCTAATCGCTTTACGGAACGTACATTTAAAGGCTCGGTGCCAGAGATCATCACGAAAGCAATGGATTATATTCAATCTGTCGTCATTCAGGAACAAGTGATTAAGCCTAAGAAAGATTTGCACTCATATCGTTTTTTCAATTACCCTTATCAGGCACTTGAAGAAGCTGTGGTAAATGCTATGTACCATCGAGACTATCAAGAAAGTGAGCCTGTTGAAATCACTATCGAGCCAGAAGGTGTTAGTATTCTTAGTTTCTCTGGCCCGGATCGTTCTATATCGGCTCTGGCTATCAAAGAGTGCAGGAAGCTAAAATCAAGGAGATACAGAAATCGCCGTTTGGGAGATTTCTTAAAGGAGCTAGATATGTCTGAAGGACGTGGAACTGGCATTCCCACTATTCAGAAAGAACTGAAGAACAACGGATCACCTCGTGCAAGCATCGAAACAGATGATGACCGTACTTATTTCTTAATGGACATACCCGTGCATGAAGGCTTTGGAAATGAGGTAATCCTAAATGTTGAGAAAGAAGGAGTGTTAGATTCCAGCAATCTAACTAGTAATCTAACTGGTAATCTAACTGGTAATTCAACAGCCTTGGACAAAATATTTAATGCATTGAAAGCCAATCCATTGCTGACCTATCCGGAGTTGGCTTCCCTGTTAGGTTATTCACGCAGTTATGTCCAAAAGTGTATTAAAATGTTGAAAGAAACAAAACGTATCCGTCGTGTTGGTTCAAAAACATACGGAGGTTATTGGGAAATAATAGAAAACTTAAAATCTTAATAGATATTCATTTGCCATTTTTACATATTTTAAGTGGATAACTTTTGCAAAGTTAGCGACATCTTCTTGAATGACAATCATAGAGGATAATATTTTTATTGCGGAAATGATAAAAAAAGAAATAGACGGTTCTGTATTAGATGAATTCTGATGTTCAGATAGAATATAATACCGAAACTGGAATGTTACGTGTGATGATGAAACATTAGTAAGCATTAGAGGCGTTTTTCCTTGTCTTGCTTTTATATTCTTATGGAAGAACTTGTTCGGTGTTATTCTTTTTATTATATTTGTCGTAAATTTTATGGCCATAAAATTTACGATGATAAAATAACTGGATGATAATTTTTTAGGAGAGAGATCGTTCTTTGATAGAGATAGGCAACTTCAAGATGCTTGGTACAATCATCAAGAACGATTATCCTGTCTTTTCCGGTTTTGCTTTGGAACGCTGGTTCCGTCAGAAGTTCATGGAGAGTCAGAACTATGTCGATATCGGTGGCTGGTGGTTGCCTCAGAGCCGTGATCCGGAGGAGATAGATATCGTCACGGAAGACTCAGAAGGCAATATTAATGCCTGGGAAGTGAAAAGACAGCGCAAGAAATATATCCCTTCACTTTTGGAGGAAAAGGCCGGTGTCATGCAGAGCAAGATCTTCAAGGGCCGTGACGTACGGATCGGCTGCCTTTCTCTGGAAGAGATGTAGATAGGAGATAGAAGCTCCTATAAGAAAGAGGATAGTTGAATAGCATGTTTTTTCGGACAACCATACGAAAAAACCTTCTATTTCTGATTTTTGTTATTGCTTTTTTCATTATCTTTGTGGTAGTCTTGGTATACCCTTTTAATAAGTTTAATATGACTGAACAAGAAATTCTTGAGAAAAATCCTTGGAGGCTTTGTGGAGAAAAACCTTGTAATTATGTTAACGCAAATACTACAGTTCTTTTTGACCCTAATGCAGTATGGTTACTAAAAGAAGATCTGCCTATTATTAAGGAGTTTAATGAAAAAGTAAAGGATAATGAATATAAATTACATCTTGAGATTCCACCAGAGCCTTTTGTTGGAAATCCTTTACGGGCAAAAGTCATTATCTTAAGTCTTAATCCTGGATATATGGATCGAGTAAACAGGCTTGTTGCTCAAAATTTAAAGGTTGACTTAATGAAACAAGTGAATCAGCAAAAGCTTAATCAGTTAAATCTTGCAGTTGATTCTTTTATCTGTGAAAGGAATATACCATCAACAGATCCACAAACCAGTTACCGGAATGCTGACTGTATGATAGGCGATTGGTATTGGTATGACATATTTGAAAAGTTTAGAAAAGAAGCACAAGGGAAATTAGGTGTAGAAGAGGATGATTCAGCCAAGGATAAAATTTATGGGAATATTGCTATTTTACAATATTTCGGGTATTCTTCTTCTAAATTTAAACAGATGCCACATAAAGCTTTACTTCCTTCTCAATTATTCACCAAAAGCTTAGTAGAGTACATTGCTATGAGTAAAGAAAATGTATTATTTGTTGTATCTCGTTCAGAAGCATTATGGAAGAATCTTATAGGTAATAAAATTTGGGATATGCTCGAAAAGGAAGGACGTCTTATTCATAGACCGATATATAATGGTAAAAATGGCAGAAAAGTTTCTTATAGAGGTCAGCAATTTACTGCTAAGGCATTCAAAAAAGAAACGGACTTCGATAAAATAGTCAATGCTTTATTGAAAGAATAAATCAATCAATCTTTCTGTGATATTTCTGCCTCTTTCACTCTTATTTGATCTTTACCCGATGTCTAACTGAAGAAATAGGAATTTGACCAAATATCAAGATTTTTTGATTCTTGATAAAGGACAGAACATGGTGAATTGGTGACTTCAACAGGCAAGTGCAAATTCACGGAATCTTATTGTGAAAGGTTTCCAGCTATATTCCCATTTACAACGCCCAACGCTGAAAGCGGAAAAATGAGTAATGATTCCGCAAACGGCAATGAATGGTGAACTGGAAGGAAAAAAGACAAAAAGGGATTGGACCCTGTCAACTGTCTCTTATCATGGTAGCGGAACGATCGTGCCCTACGGTCCATGACAGACAGTTGAGGGCTCCATTCCATTTTGATACAATCTTTCCTATATTTACTTGATAGATATGTTCTGCATAGGAAGGGTAAAGTGACTTGATTTGGTTGAACGCCTTCTCATCAGAGGGTATTCCTAACCCGGGAACAATAATGATGTCACGTGTCTGAAGCATATTGATGTATGCCCAACCGCCATCTTCCGTACAGTCAAGGTCTACCAATTCGAAGTCTTTTTCCAGTACTGTGCGCATATCCCGAGCCATCTTCTTGGGATAGATATCAAGGTCTACTAAAATCTTGCCATCGCTGATAGGACGAAGGATTCCATCGGTATGTCCACATTCATCGCCTGAGACGTTGGGTTTCCAAGGGAGAAAGATTATCTTAGTGTCATGAAATAATTCATGTAACTCTGAAAGGATTTCTTTATGACTTTTCTGTTGATTTTCCGAGAAAATCTTATTACGCATTACAATAGCCGGTTGACCTTGTCGAGTGACACTGGCCGTAAAATTTCCACCATCTGCGATGAGGGTGGAAACTTTCGGGGAAACTCCTGTGGCTTTAACCGATAGTGTTATAGCAGTTTTTGTAGAGGTTTCCTTGTCTCTAACCTTTTCAAGATAATCCGGGTGATAGCGAAACTGTATGAATTGGTTATATCCGCATTGTACAGGCATATAGTCACGGCACCAATAATCTTCAGTACCCTTCAGAAAACTATGGCAAACATGATTTTTATCTAATAGAGCTGTTATTTTTTGATAGACGGCAGGATAATCTGCTTTCAGGGTATCGGAGAAATAAACAGTATCCTTGTACTGCTCTTGGAACATGAGCTATTTCTGTTGAGGATCTATAGAAAAACGCCAGGGCCTGTCACCTTCTTTTGTATTATAGGCTTGGATATTTACCCTTTTGCTTTCAATTATATTTCCGCTGAATGCAGACAGACTGTTTACCCAGATTATAGAAAGACCATTCCCTAAAAAAGAAGCATTTCCGAATAGATCATCCCATATATAACGGGAGTGATAGCCTGACTTTCCATCATAATTGACATAAGTTTCCTTATTGGTCAGACTGATGTATTTATATCCTCGGATCAGAAATGAGGCACGATATTTAAGGGAACCTTCATTTTTTTCAAAGGTCACGTCTACACCTGATGCATTGGGACAGAGTGTACCTAACTTAAAAAAGGGAAGATTTCCCTTGTGGTACATTCTTTCTTCTTTGACACTTCCGTTCTCGTCGTGAAAGTAAAATTCTATGTCTACCGGATGAATTTCATATTCATTGTTCACACGGAAGTAACCGCTAAATACTGACTGTGCAATGCTCCGAAATTCTGCCGTGAGTTCATCTATCGTATCGTGAGGAACAAACTCTGTTAAAGCTGATGATAATGTTTTTCTAACCATATCTTTTTTCTTTATCTGATTATTTCGTTATAGTGCATCGATGATGCAAATATAGTCATTTCTTTTGAAAATGTTCTATTATGTTCCCCCAAACAGATGATTGTAATAAAAAGTGAGCTAAATGTGATTAATTGTATAAAATTGATTATCTTTGTGATTGAACATAACGTTTGGCAGTGGATTAAATCGGAAATAAGGATATAAAACTAATAACTATGAGCATGAATAATTTTAAGGATAAGATGATGAAGAGGCAAACGATTCTTGTTTTGTTTTTACTGTTTCTTACGTTGTCGGTACAAGCTCAAACAAAACACATGAAATTTGCAGGTATTCCATTAGCTGGCACTATTGAACAGTTTCAAAAGAAACTGGTTGCAAAAGGTTTCCATGTGCAGACCATGTTAAATAGGCAACTCCCTGTTGGAACTCGTTTATTCAAGGGTGTCTTTGCTGGAAAGACCGGAAATGTAGCGGTCTACTATGATGTCGGGGCTAAGGTGGTATATGGTGCAAAAGTTTATTTTGATTCCATGACTTCAGACGGTGCCAGAACAGAATTGGATAATTTGAAATCCTTGCTGACAATCAAATATGGTGTAGAAAATATTACGGATGGTGTGGATCATGAGGATCATCCTACTTTCACAGTCAAGACAATGCTGGGAAGCATATATTGCTATATGATGCAGGATGCGTTTATGAGCAGTTATCCTTATGATTGGTCAACTCATGCAGAATTCTCGGATGCAACTAATAGTATTATACATGAATCAAACATTTTGAATGATTTCTAAACAGAGAATCATATTTATAATTACTATGTGTAAAATAGTAAAAATGAGATTTGAAATTTAAAACAAGGAAGTTATGGGACGTAGAAGACGGATTAAGTATGACCCTTTAGGTTTGATATTATGGATAATTATACTTTTTTTAGGGGGATGTTGAATAGACTTTGTCCCTTTTTGGTATATAGTAATGTAGGGTAGGCAAATCATACCATCTTATTGTTTTAACTGATATTTCTGTCTGGAAATTATTTTGGTTCTACTGTTTAATGATGAAATAACAAACTCTTCGTATGATACGACAAATATATAATCAGAATTAATAAACCATGAAAAAGAGAACTGTTTTGCTGTTGCTGTTGTTGGCAACGAACATTATGACTTTTGCCCAGGATGATGAATATGCAGCGACTTATGGACAGCGGTCATCAAGTGGAATAAACGGTTGGATAATCTTTTGTTCCATTGTTATCTTTGTCTTTGCTGTTCTGCAAATCATTCTTTTCTTTAAGGTCTGGGGAATGACCGATGATGTGAAAAAACTGAAGCAGAAATTTGTTGAAACGGAGAAGCCTGATACGAATGAGTATATCTCGCACAAAGTGATGTTGCTGCATCTTGAAGGTAAAGATGAGGAGGCCTTCGATTTCTTAAACCATAACTTATATAATAGGCTGATTCCATATATCAGCCAGATCTGTCAACTCATACAAAGCGATTCATATAAGATAAAAATAAAGGATGGTGAATGCTATGGAGGTTATTATGAGCCGAAAAATAATCTAAGTAAATTGTTTGAAGAAAGGAAAAAGAGAAAAATAGAGTCTCTTGAGGTTTATTATCATAAAATAGGAAAAGAGATTCCTTCATATCTCAAGGATCTGACCTTCATGTCATTTTATAGCTTCAATAAAGAAGAGTAATGAGATGCTAAAGTCTTCGATTTTACTGCAAATAAATTTTGAAAAATCCTCAAAGAAAGAGGACAAAAAATAATTACAATCTTCAGAAGAGAATGTTTGCAGCTATGTTATGAAATTTTATATTTGAGAGTGAAAAATGAGACAAAGACTTGTTCAATATATATCGTATGAAAGAAATTTTTAGTTCGGATAATTCTATATCTACTTTGGCAGAAGATAGATTTCAAAGAAAGCCATTTGCAGTCCGAGTTGCAGATGCAATTATTGGATATAATGATAGCTCATCGTTAGTGATAGCTATTTATGGAGAATGGGGCAGTGGAAAAACTTCAGTTTTGAACATGATAGGGGAGGCAATCAAAGAGAAACAAGCAGATAATTATAGCATTATACATTTTAACCCATGGAGATATAAAGATGAATTAGCATTACTTAATGCATTCTTTAATCAATTAAGGAATAACTATGACGAATCTAAAGATATAACAAAAAAATGTCGAAAAAAGATTCTTAAATCTTTTGATGAATATTCTATAGGAATAGGGGCAGAAATACCTGTTGCTGGGGTAAAAGCAGGTCTGAATCTTAAGTTTAAACCGAGCCATAAATTGAATCTGGAAGGAATAAAGGCACAATTAGATGATTTTATCTCAAAAAGGAAAGATCGAATCATTATTATGTTAGACGATATTGACAGATTAGATAAAGATGAGATCTATAGTTTACTAAAACTAGTTCGGTTAAATGCAAACTTCCCTCATACAATATATGTTCTAGCTTGTGACAAAAAAGAAGTAGCAAATGCTATTTGTAAACATTTTAATGAAGAGGGGAATGTAAATACAGGGATGGACTTCCTTGAAAAGATAATACAAATTCCATTAGAATTGCCAACAATTTTAGTGACGGACTTACGTAAATACCTTATTGATAATATTACTCCTGTAATAGATGAAAATTATCATGAAAAAGATAAAAACGATTTTCGTGTTTTTATCCAGCATTTAAATGATGTATTGGTTTTTCTAAATACGCCTCGTGCAATTAACCGATATATAAATGGCTTGAAATTTGCTATCCCGATGATTAGTAAAGAGGTTAATGCTTCTGATTTATTTCTTATTGAGGTAATTAGAATTTCTTTACCTGATGTTTATAATTTTATAAGGAATGACAGTAATTATTTTTTATATTCATATTCTGATTCAAATAATAGTTTTCTTCAGCAAAAGAATAATGAGAGGAAGAATAATTATCTTTCTTGGGAAGGCAAATTGATACACAGACTCAAAATTGAAGAGAAGAGAGCGAGAGCTTTGAATAATATATTAGAAACATTGTTTCCCTATTTAAGAGAGACCAAAGGTAAAATAAATAGAAGTCTTTATTCCTCTAATTGGATAAAAGATAAACGTATATCCTCTGCTCGTTATTTTGATAGGTATTTTATGTATACGGTTTTGGATGGAGATCTTTCTGATACTGTATTTAATGAACTTATAGAAGGGATTGCACAATGTTCAATAGATAAGTCTTTGCCATCAATTGTTCCATACTTAGATAAATATGAAGATGCACTGCGGCTTTTATTGCAAGTCCATTATACAGAGTATGATTGGAGTCTAATAAGAAAACTTGGTATCATTATATCTCGTAATGGAGATCGATATAATAACGAAGGGACTTTTGGATTTACTTCAAGGAGATCATATTGCGACTTATTGCTTGATATGCTTAGAGATAAATCTCCGAAACTTAATGAGTCTCTTGATGAAGTTTTAGTTGAATCTGACAGTATAGGATTTTTAGATGAAATAATAAACGATTTAAAATATAGAATAGACCATAATGAAATAGATTTAGACCAGAAAGATTTGGATAACGTAGTCAAGATTATAATATGTAAAATAAAGAAGGTCTATGTACGAAAGCCATATTTCTGTGATTTAGGTTTAGTAAATGGTTATGTGTTGGCAGAATGGAAAAAATTGGATCAACAAGATTTTGATAACTATTATAAATCTTTTGTTGATAATAATCCTAAATTAGCATTAAATATCATTACTAGCTGTATTACACTTGCAAAACCATTACTAAGCGAAGAGAATTATTATAAAGTTCCACTCTCTCAACAAAACTATGATGAAATCAAAACGGTTTACGATGTTGATTATGTATATAGAAATTTATGTGCAGCTTATCCAAACTACATCCAAATAAGTAACAATGTGAATTTAAATAATCAAGAAAAGAAGGTGGAGGATGATAAAGATTATATTGGGCAGTTTGTTGAACTTTATAAAAAGAATCATATACGGGACTAAATTTATTAATTGTAAGCCTTTAGCTTGTCCCTCTTGCATCATTCAAAATTTAGTAGGGAAGTCTACAACCTCTTAAGAGACACTTAAGGAGCCCCTTTGCCTTGAGAGGGGTTGGCTGCAGTTTCGTTAGGTGACAGTATCAGCGAATCGGTACCAAGATAGCGCACTAATCGGTACCATTGTATCACTCTAATCGGTACCATAGCCTATTTTGTCTTAAGTCTTAAGTTTGCAGCTAGCATTTTATGTTGAACTAACTGTCTGAGAGTTGGCCTGTATATAGAGGAGGGAGATTATTTCTTTTTCTGGCCTTTGTTATTCTTGTTTTCCAAAGCCTTTTTCTCTTCACTAGCCAGCCGCCTTTCGACCTTCTTGACATCTTCAGCAGGGGGCAGATTCTCAGGTACAATGCCTCTGTCAATCATCATTTTCCGGACAGCCTTATTGTTGTCCACATGTTCCGTGGCAATCTGTCCTTCACCGTACAGATTCTTCTGTTGTACATTGACATTGGTCATTTCGGCTGCGAAGTCCTTGGCTTTAATGCTAATGGTAGGAAGGAAGGCTATAAAGGATTCCTGAAAGATGTTTTTCTGTCTCCTGTAGTTTCGTACGTGCCTTGACACGTTCTATTTCCATGAGACGCTGCTCGATGAGTTCGGCCTTGCGTGTCTGTACTGCAAAGTAAGTTTGTGCAAAGGCAATCTGCTCCTTTCTCGGGTCTCCGTTCTGTGCGATAAGATAGCAGGCGTAGCGAGTGAGAAGGATGTCTTCAACTTGACGCTCTGCTCCAGATCCCAGTTTGACCATTTTATTGACGCCAATAAAATGGTCTTCGACTTTTTGATTTGCCTTTTGGCAGATAATCTTTGCTTTATCAATAACTTTATTGAAATTCTGCCATAAGTTATAATTCAATAAGTGTTGTAAGTCTCTTGCACTCCAGCATTCGATGCCTCCTGTTTCCAATGCAGCTTCTTCGAAGCCATTGTATAATTCTTTCTTTAAAGGAATGTATTTGGTTAGATTCTATCCAAAAGCATAAGCCTATCACGGATGATGCAATTAAGATATTAAGAGATAAAAAATTAATAGAAGGACGTAAACCAAACTTTATAATCTCTTTAGGCATTGCACGGAAGACTCACCAAGTATCCTTGTATACACAGCAAAAAGGACTTTCTTCTCTTAGGTATAGCAATATGATTTTGGAGTTTTTGAATAATATAGGAGTTAAAGGAGCTAATCGTATGGAAATAATTGATTATTTGGGAGAATCATTACCGCAAAATAAAGATGTTACGGCTAAAAAGAAATTTGTGACGAATCTCTTATCTAAACTCAAGAGAGATAATAAAATATTTAATGTTGGAATGAAGTGGAAGTTGACAGAGTTCTTAAATGAATAATTTAGACCAATTTTAGACCAATTTTGTTGATTATAATGTTCTAATAGTACATAACTCTCTATCACTTAATGTCTATGCCAGATCTTTTATAGAGCGATTTATGCTCCGTGTATTTTTTAAGGTGAGGTAATCGGTTACCCGTGAGTATGATGTATTGTCAGGGATTTTGCAGGGAAACTCATGTCGTAATTGTTATCTGATGATAAGAATAAAAAGGATACTTACAAAAGTGTGGATGCGCTCATGTCTGAACTGATGAAGTAATGAAGAAATGGTATGGACTTAATATATGATGTACGGAGGCGTGACCTTTTGTGATTAGTATTCATGTCCGGTAGTTATACTCGGGCCATCTATGATTTCCGGATTATCCGTACCGGAATGTATATCACTGTAAGCCTTCTGAATATCAGACATTCCGATGTTGATATCTCTGTTGACGGGGCGGCCTTTATCCACCAAACTGTGAGAGAACAACCATTCGTAGGTCTTTTTGAGATAGAATATACGGGCCGGTGTACCGTGATTGCCGCCTTCTAACCACTCATAACGCAAACGACTGTCATTATGAGAGTCTTGCAACTTCTCAACTACCTCTTTAGACTGTCTGATGGGAACTGCCCTATCGGCTGTACCATGAATTATCCAGAAGGGAAGTTTGCCCAATCCACTTACATCTTTTAGTGATGTACCACCACATAGGGCAATACCTGCGGCTATCCTGTCAGGATAAGTGCCACAGACATCCATTGTGCCAAAGCCGCCAAGGCTCATCCCCAACACGTATACGCGAGTGCTGTCACACTGATAATTAGACTTTACCCAATCCAAGACCTGCATTACTTTTTTAGGATTCCATGCCCCGCCTGGGTTCTGGGGAACAATAGTTATCGCTTCTATGTCCCGCCCTTTCACGATGGCATCAAGCGGACCATAGCGGCGTACCTTATTAAGGTTGTGTCCGCAAAGGCTGGCACCATGCAGAAATATTATTACTGGAGTTCTTTCGAGTGAATAATAATAGTCTTGTGGTGTATATACCCAGAAATTATATCCTCCGGGTATCAGTCCTTTAACGGGTCGAAGAAAATCGTATGCTGAAGAACTGAGCGAAACAATAGTCAGCAGAAGTAGTAATATCGTTTTCTTCATTTACATGGATATATTTATGTAGCAAAGATAGTGATAAATAAAATATCTCGCAATAGGGCTAAATTAAAAAATGGCAAGACTGACTCAATAATAAGTTATCGTAATTTTAATTGAGATACTTTAAGATAGTTGTGTAGCCCTCCTTGAAAATCAGACAGCGTATCAGTCCTTTTTCGTAGACACTAGAAATATTTTTAAAGTAGACGTGTTGGTTTGCCTGATATTGGAGGATGGAATTAAAAACGTACAAATATTTGGAGATTTGTAATAAACTACTTATGTTTGTGACATGGAACAGATTATTAGGAAAGTAACTTACACGAAGGAGTTTGAGGATTACTTCCAGACTCTGTCCAATGATGTCAAAGGCAAATATGATTATGTCTTTCAAATTATGTTGACGCAAAAGATAGTTAGTAAGAAATTTGTTAAGCGAATTGAAACAACAGAGTTTTATGAAATGAGAGAGTATCACTTGGCAATAACCAATACCGTTCTTTCTTATTTACTATTGATGCTGAAAACTTTATGGAAAGTCACAAGATTGTATTACTGAATTCCTTTGTCGAAAAAAGCTCAAAGCAATATAAAGCTGAAATTAAGAAAGCAAGGAAAATCTTAAAAGAATGGGAGGAAGATTTATGATAAAGATCAATGAAGAGAGATGGAATAAACTGCCAACTGTGAATAATCATTTGGATGAGAAATATGGCAAGCCCGGCACACCATCACGTGAAGCTTTTGAGGCCCGTGCCAAGTCTTGGTATTATGCCGAATTACTTAAAGAGGAACGTAAGCGCCAGAAACTTACGCAGCAACAACTCGCTGACCGTATCGGAAAGAAACGGGAATATATATCCACTATAGAGCGGGGCAACTGTGATATGCAACTTTCAACGTTCATCCAAATTGCCAATGCCTTAGGACTGAGGTTTTCTCTGGTACTTGGATAACTAGTGTGTATGACGCTTTTAATATCAACAACGAATAGCAGTGAAATGGATTATCTTTAGTTTGTAATGGAATAAAGAAAGAAAATTTAATAATGTTTGGGATCGCCTGTTTTTATTGAAAAGAGGAATCAGAATGTATGCTTGTCAATGAAATCAGTATGGCTTCTTCTCTTGTGTCTATCTATTCGGTTCTTCTTTAATTTAGTTGATGGAATGAGATTAATTTGTCACATAATGTCGTGGAATAATATTATATTTAATTAACTGATCATCAAAGTTTTATAACGATAAAAATTAGGATATCTGACAAATATTTTGTAACTTTATATCGCTAAACACAAATAACAAAACAGTGCCAGCATATCCTAACAACGCCAA
The DNA here is from genome assembly GCF_054687055.1 of Segatella asaccharophila. Taxonomy (NCBI): domain Bacteria; kingdom Pseudomonadati; phylum Bacteroidota; class Bacteroidia; order Bacteroidales; family Prevotellaceae; genus Segatella; species Segatella asaccharophila. The sequence continues at coordinate 40,307 of NZ_BAACAN010000010.1, forward strand.
AGATACGACAAAAAGTCGTAACAGCAAGACCTTTCATGCATCAAAAGATGTTTTTTCTTATTTTATTAAGCATATTTTGAATATGCCTGAATTTAAAATAGAAAACATACAATATGGAAAAGAGGTGATTTCCATTTATGTATCCTCAAGGGCAAAAACAGCAGTATGTCCGTATTGTGGACATAGAAGCGGTAAGGTCCACAGTTTTTACGAGAGGACTCTGGAAGACTTGCCGTTCATGGGCAAGGAAACAAGGATAATCTTCAAGGCAAGAAAGATGTTCTGCACAAACGGGTCCTGTTTCCGCAAGACCTTTGCCGAGCAGCCTGGAGAGGAAGTGTTCAGATACCGCAGAAGGACACGAAGGTGTGAGATGGCAGTAATGCGGCAAGGTCTGTCATCATCATCGGAGAATGCGTCCAGGCTGTTGTCCATGTCGGGGATCCTCCTGAGTCAGTCAACCGTACTTCGTGATCTCCATCGTCTGCATGTTTCTCCATACAGAGACATCAGACGAATTGGCGTGGATGACTGGGCGCAGCGGAAGGGCATGGCCTATGGAAGCATTATTATAGACCTGGCCGGCCGGCATCCCATAGATTTACTCGGAGACCGTGAGGAGGAAAGCTTCCGTGACTGGATAAGCGTCCATCCGTCGGTAAGCCTTGTCAGCCGTGACCGCTCTACGGATTACAGTAGTGCGATAGCTTCTACCGGACGCCCTATAACAGAAATAGCAGACAAGTTCCATCTGGTTAAGAATATTATGGAACGGATAACCAGGCTGGTCGGCCTGCACTATGCAGATTACAGGAAGGCTGTCCTGGAAAACAAGGATGAAGTAAAGGAGCCTGACACCGGAACAGCCGATGCGGTATCCGTGAAGGAAGAAAAGACAGTTTGCATTCATCCGGTCAGTAATAAACCTGATATGAGACAGGTAATGTTTGATGAAGTCAAGCAGTTGCAGTCAAAAGGATTTAAACCGGCGACTATAGCAAGGAAACTGGGCATAGCCAGAATGACCTCAACAAAATTCTGCCGTCTGGATTCATTACCTCCCAGAAGCAGTAAACTGAGAAAACAATACAACAAATATAATACATTCGTTGAACGACAGTATGCAGATGGTAAATCCCTGCGTGCAATCTTCAAGGACATATACACTATGGGATTTAATGGCTCCCTTACCCCCTTTTATGATCATTACCGTTATCTTGAAGATGTTTATAAGGATTCCAGATCCCAAAACAAGAAAGTACCGGAGAAAAAGAGACGGCCGGTAGACAAACGGCCGGCATTAATGTCAATCAAGGCAATAGGAATAATCATAGGAAAGAAAATTCGAAAACGGACTAATGCAGAGGATGACAGGCTTATTTCGATATTATCCGGCTTTACCTGGTTCTATGAAATGTATGAGGCAACAGATTCCTTTTACGGGATCATTACCGGACATGATGCTACCCGGCTGTTAAAATGGATGAAACTCTATTGGAAAACCGGCATTGGTACACTCAAGACTTTCCTTATCGGCATAAAACGGGATTATAAAGCTGTCGTAAACACGATTAAATACAATGTTACGAATGGGATTACGGAAGGATTTGTAAATAAATTAAAGGTGGTAAAGAGATCCATGTACGGACGGGCCAGTATTGAACTCCTAAGAAATAAGCTGGTTCTAGAACATATCTTCTTCAACTAAATTAAAGAAGAACCATCTATTCTGCATGGATAGAAAGGAAGCGTCTACTGATCTCGCTTATGACGGAGAAAAGTGCCTGTCGAATTCGATTAAAGTCACGAATCATAGTCATTAATTACCTGGATGGTGCATACCGCTTTATGATATGGTGCATAGGGCTTTGCTGTATGGTGCATACAGCATTGCGATATGGTGCATATAGGTTTATTTGGAGTATTTTTGAAACATTAAGCCATACCGAGGTTTAATATCTTCATTCACTGATTTGACTACATTCTTAGTATTTCCATTCATTATGATTGCCGGATTCTGCAAATAGAAGGGAATGCTTGTTGCTGGGTGATTAATAAGAAAGGGGAGAATGGTAGTCTTTGCCATCAGTGGAAATTGACGGTATGTTGGGTATTGTCATTTGTGTTTTTCATCTAACCGGAACTGGAATCTGATCTCTTCGGCTCTCTTTCTTATTGTAGGTATAATAATTATATTTGCAATAATCAAGGAAATTCGAATAAATGGTGTGAAAACACAAACTTGCTATGTGATATGAAAGGCATTCCCATGCTGAAGGACAATCTGGTTTTAATAGATGCCACATCAATTTGTAAAAACAGAAGTTGGGATGACCTGCTACAAATAACAAGAAGTGTATCAGAGAAAAACAATGATACACTTCTTTTAAGATAATGGAATGATCAAACGATTATTCCGTATGGATTCTTTATTTGATAGTAACTTTTGCAGGGGCAGTATCCATGACAATAAGTTTTATATAATAAGGAAAGGTTTCTGCATGCTCATAAGGTTGGATAAGATAAGCGCATTTCAATTTCTTCTCTTTAGATTTCAGAATTGAGATCTTACAAAGGTTAGGAATATCAACGATATCAATCTGATCTCCATTGTGAATGATGGTTCCGATCTGTGCCCCATTAAACGTAATCTGATCTTGATGATAGAAAGATATACAGTCACTGGCAGGAGAATCATCTTTCCTTGTTATCATTTGTACTCCATCAATGGAAAATTTTCTCTTGTTCAGGCTATATATCGTATCCGCTTTCGTGGTACTCAATGAGATGGAGGTCTTGTTGAGATCAGGAAACCAATCGCCGTCATTATCGTATTTAGTACATGATACAATTGCAAGTACTGACAAGAAAGCTAATAAGGCTAATACAATTCTTTGTTTCATAGTTTTTATTTATAAAAATGATTTTCTATTACTGTTTCGTAATAAGACGTTTACTAAAGAAGAATAAACTTGATATTGATATTATGTGTTTCGTCAGGCTTATCTTTGTTATAGAAAGTGCCCCACAAATGTCCTCTTATTCCAAGTTTTTCTATATAGTATTCTTTATCACTTCTGCCTTTGTTATTCCAGTCAAAAGTATTCCATGTCAAGTATAAAGGATAATCCGGTGAAGAAGTATATATAGAGAATTGTTGTTTGGGGATATTTTCTAAAATCAAACGACACTTGTCCAACTGCTCCTTATCTTTGGAAAAACAAACTTGATGTTTTCTGCTATTGATATTGTTCAAGCAAAGACGGATTCCAACAGCTGAGTCTCCTAAATTCTGCAGCACTAATCGCCAGTCGAGGGACAATGTGGAAGAATCGGCTTCATCTCTATAATATGTTATCCAATATGACCTTCCGAAATTGATATTATAATTTGTGTCATTAATACAAACAGGATTTCCATCAAACTCTCCATTCTCACAGTTCAAGTTAAAAATGAAAGGATCTGCTTTCATCTTATTGTCATCTTTGTCACATGCAGACAATGAGCAAATAACTAAAATGAATATAAAAATGCTATTCTTCATTTAATAAATGGTATTTTGGTTGGGTTCATTATAAAGACTATAAAATATCAGTATACCCCTATGTGAACACAAATTATTTTTCTTTTATCCAATTACTTTTCGTCATTGCATAACCTCCCATGACCCCTATGCCATTATTAATATTGGTATAGCTCGGTCGGACAAATGATATTCCATAGTTGGCTGTGCTGTTGTTATTACTGTCATTGACACTCTTGAAGAAATTATATAACTCAGGGGTGAGACGGTAAAGTTCTACACGATAAGCGCCAACATCACCCTCAGACCGTATATCCAAGTGCAATGTATAGGTGGAATCATGGAGGAATGAACTGTTATCGAAGACATAGAAATTCTGGTAGAAGTCATTGGATTCATCAAATATCTTTTCTCCCAGTGTGTAGTTGTTCAGCACCGGTTCATCATACGTGCAAACTTCTTCAACCTCTTTGTGTGTTATGATAGAATCAAGATCTCCATCATAGTCTCCGGCAAGTCCAATCACCCTCACTGCATATTTCGCAGGTGAAGTAGAATTCTTAAGAGAGAGCCGGATTTGGTCATACCAGACCCCGTCGTTGAATACAGACCCCATCTCTGTCTTCGTTATTTCCGGCACAGCGGGGATAGTGGTGGTGGATGAAGCCGCTTTCATCCCTTTTGCACTGGCCTGCACGGTTATCCGGTCTTTGGTATGCAGTTGCCCTGTGAAATAATAGACGGGTTGGTAGGTCTTGTAAGCATCTACTTTTTTCAGAAACTTGACCACCCTCTGTACTCCGTTGACCGTACAACTTACCTGGGCCGTATCCAGAAACATGTTCTTTCCTTTTACCGGTATGGAAGAAGAAACAAATATCTCCGTCGTGTCCTGGGAAGATGGGAAACAATAGATGACCAGTTGGCTGTCTTTCGAGAGTTGATCAATATTAATATGATCCTGACAGGCTGTACAGGCTAACAATATGAGGATGCAACTGATAAGGAAATATCTCATGACGATTAAAATTTCAAGGTATAACTTACTGAAGGAATCAATGGAATATATCCGCTGGTCGTGGCAGTATAAGTGCCATCATCCTTCTCATATATTTTCATACGCATGGTGTTCAGGTGGCAATAGGCATTATAGATACTGACATTCCAGATGCCTTCTCTGCCGTGACGGGTACGGTGGGTGAAATTAGCGCCTATATCCAGCCGGTGATAAGCCGGCAAGGCCATGTTGTTGGATTTGCTGTAGAATTTTCCTATTTCATTTTCTTCTTTATGGTTAGGGAAATCCGGAAGCAAGATATACTGGTCGGGCAGTGTCATGCGGTTCCCGGAATGGTAAGTCCATGCCGCATAGACTCCAACTCGGTGAGAAAACTGGTATCTCCATGTGATATTGATCTTATGCCGGTTGTCGAACTGGTCCCGAAACCATCCGGTTCCTATTTCATTGTATTTCCTTAATGTCCATGAAAGGGTATAGGCAGCTTGAAGGCTCATTCGGGCATGGTGATAGTAGCCGTCGAATTCCAGTCCATAGGAGCGGCCGTCGCCGTCTGTGACGTCCTTGTCCCATCGTGATGCTGCTGGCTGGAATCCTGCCCAGTGACGATAGAGCAACAGATGGCGGGTCCTTTTATAAAATCCTTCTATGGAGAGAAGCCATGAACGGCCGGGCTGAGCATAGATACCTGCTGCGACCTGACCAGAACGGGCAGGAAGGACAGTGGATGTCGTCGGTACCCAGTAGTCGGTGGGCATATCCAGATAAGATGTGGCAATGCGATGGACATACTGGGTCATCATCGTATAGGATAATTTGACAGAGAGGTTGTCTCTCATTTGAATCTTTGTAGCCAGACGGGGATCAAGATAATGATAGATCTTGCCTTTCGTTGAGAATGAAGAGAAGTTCAGTCCGAAGTCTGTACTCCATTGGTCTGTGATTCTCATCTCGTCTTCTGCATAAGCCGTAAATTCACTGGAGTGTTTGATATTATGGCTTTTCATTTGCACGGTATCCACTGCTTCATCCTTATCGCCATAATAGTAGGATTTCTGAATGGTCTGTGGCCTGAAAAGGTGTTGGGTAAAGGTTCCTCCGAAATTGATCTTGTTCCGGTTGTCCGGCCGGTAATCAAAATCTGCTTTCAGTCCTCCGTCGTATATCTTAGAGTGATTGTGCTGCTGTTCAAGACTGGTACGATGACGGATGCCATCATCTGATTCCTCAAAATTGTCATCAGAGTAATCCAATCCGGAATAATTATAGGTGAATATCCCTGCTATATTGGAGAAAAGACGGTTTCCCCATTGCCGGTCCCATCCCAGGGCCAGATTCAGATTCCCCCATTTGAAATTGTTTTTCATATCTTCATAGTCTTCTTCCCAGGCACTTTTATCACGGACATTGTAGTGGTCAAGTCCGGAATAGATGCTGACATACATCTTGTCTCTGTCACTGAGATGATGGGTGATCTTAAAGTTCAGGTCATGGAAAAGGTAGCCGACGGTGTACTTGTCGTCATCCGATTTGCGATGGTTTGCGATGTCAAAGATAGGTTTCAGGATCAGGTCAATCCAACTCCTGCGGAGGCTGAACACGAAAGAGGTCTTTCCCTTGACAATAGGTCCTTCCAGAGAGATCCTGCCATCCAGAAGTCCCAGTGACCAGAGGCCATGATAATGGTAGAGGTCACCGTCTTTGGTTCTGACATCCGTGACGGAAGACAGTCTGCCACTATATCTTGCGGGGAATCCACTCTTATAAAAGTCAGCATTCTTGATGATGTCCGTATTGAAAGAAGAGAAAAGTCCCAGGGAATGATTCGTCTGATAGAGAGGGGTGCCGTCGAGCAGGAACAGGTTCTCGTCATTGTTTCCTCCGTGTACGTATAGTCCGGAAGCGAGGTCCACTCCTGATGCAACACCGGAGATACGCTGTAAGGTCTTGATGACATCCGGACTGCTTAGCAAAGAGAATTCGGTGTTGAAGTCGGCAGAGGTCAGGGATCTTTTTCCTGTCTGGGTGGTCAGCAAGGGTGAATTCAGGTCACCTTTTACAATCACATCATTCAGCGTCGTATTTTCCTGCAACTGGAAATCGATTCTTTTATTCCCGGACAACTTGATCCTGGGGTGGATGTCTTGACAACCGATATAGGAAATCCGCAGAGAATGTGTGCCTTCGGGAAGAGTGAAACTGAAAAATCCATATTCATTGGTCAGCGTGCCTTGTTTTTCTTCCTTGTCATAGATCGTCACATTGACTAGCGGCTCACCATTTTCATTTTTTATGTAACCGCTGATGGTGTACTTCCTGTGGACATTCTCTTTCTTCACTTTTGCCTTAGGCTGCTGCTTGCTCTGTTTTTGCGGTTTCCTTCCAAGAATGATGTTTATCCCACTTCTTGTCCAGATGATACCGGTGTTCCGGAAGAGTTTGTCCAGGGCTTTGTCAACTGGCATATTCTTAAGAGACGGGCCATGATAGGGGGTATCCAGTCGGATACTGGAATCATAGATGACGAATATTTTCTTTTCTTTCTGCAGTTTCTTGATTTCCTGGCCGATGGTCTGACCATAAGCGAAACTTGAGAACATGCACAGGAGTACGATCAAAATAGATTTCATGGCTTCCTATTTCTTGATATGGATGGTAATGTGAAGTGCATCTTCCAATGCACTGATGATGTCGTTGACATTCCTGGTCTTAAACTCACCCGATATGGACTTGGTGGTGTCGCTTGTTGCCAGTTTGACCTGATAACAATCGTCTATCTCTTTCAGGGCTTTGTTGACAGGGGTGTTGTCGAAGATGAAGATGCCGGTTGCCCATGCGGTCTGGTTGGAATGATCGGAAGAGATAAGATGAGGCTGAGGATCTCCTCTGGAGATTTCTGCTGCCTTGTCTTGGGTGAGGACAAGGTTATGCTTCCTGTCCCGTGCAGAGAAACGGACTTTGCCACTGGCAACATAGACTTTGGATATATCCCGACAGGTTTCATCTACCTGGAAGGTTGTTCCTATATCTTCCACAAGTCCGAGGTCACTGTGTACCGTGAAGGGATTCCGACGGTTGTGCTTGATGATAAAGTAAGCCTTTCCTTTGAGATATACATTTCTTGTATCTGCAGTCTTGCCGCTCTCCTGATAGGAAACGGAGGAATGAGGGGCTATGATTATCTTGCTGCCGTCTGCAATGGTAAGGGTCTTGATGCTGTCATTCGAAGCTATGAGAACCGTATCTCTGTTTTGTTGCAATAAACCGATACCGATTCCTGTCAGCAAGAGGATTCCGGCAGCAGCGGCTGCAATACGGCAGGCCAATACTTTCCTTCTGTGAAGTATAGAACCATAACCGGTCTTTTCATGAAAGGTGGAAATCGCCTTCCGGGTGTCAAATTTACCTTCCTGATAGTATCTGACAACGAAATCAAGTATCTCGTTCCATTTCTTGTTTTTCCCCATCTTTTTATTTTAAAGACTGTCCGATTCCTGAATACCCTTATGAAAAGAGAGAAAAAATAAAGAAATAGATTTTCCGGGCTTCTCCGCGGAGGATTTTGTATGCCTTTGTAATCTGGGCTTCTACCGTCTTTACCGATAAATGGAGTTTCTCTGCAATTTCTGCATAGGTATCCTGATCCCGTTTACTCATCAGGAAGATCTCACGGCACCGCTTCGGAAGAGAATCTATAGCCGTCCAGAGTTGTGCTGCACGCTCGGAATTGTCTTCATCCTCATTGATGTCAGCTTTATCTCCGGCTTTTTCAATGTCAACGAAAGAAGGGGTGCTGCTGGTATGTTTGTTGGCATCGTAGCAGGCATTCCTTACGGAAATGAACAGATAACTCTTGGTATTCAGGACAGGTGTGTTAGCTTTTATCTTGTTCCACCAACGGATGAAACATTCCATCACAATGTCTTCCACACTATTTGTGTCTCCCAATAAAGAGGTGGCATACATACATAGCGGGCGATAATATAATCTGAAAGTTTCATCAATATCTTTCTGATTAGGCTCTTTATTTAACATAAAAATGTTCGTTATATTCAGACCGTAATGCAAATATAAGCATAAATATTGAATCCGGAATATTACTCTTTATGTTTTTGTGCCTTGAGTCTGAATATCCGGAAATATCAGGTTATACTGATAATTAGTGTTTCCATTCACTAATTTTATGGTATTTTTAGTGTTTCCATTCATTATTATTGCTTATCTTTGCAAATAGAAAAAGAATAATAATATGACAGAGCAAGATCCTTGTAAAGGGGATTTCTTCGTTGATGGAAAATATTATTTTGAAGTTGGAGGAAAAGGTAAGACTTTTGATCAGATAGCTGATATTGATGATGGTTATCTTGCTGTTGCCGATACGGAAATAGGACGCAGGCATCGTATCCCTCTGTGGATGTGTGGATTGCTTTATTGAAAAAATGCGTGGATAAGACTTTCTTTGCTGACCTTTTACAATCATGATAAGAAAACAAAAACTCAAGGCTTTATCCTTAATGAATTTTGAAGAATTACAAAGAAAAGAGAAGGAAAGAGGGAATTATTGCTTAACTTTGTGTTGTCCTATTTAAGAGAATGTCTATTTAATAAAGTGGAGCAGAAATGATGATTTTAGATAACAGTTCAAATATTTAAATTCATTTATTCTGTTTGAAAGAAATATAACATGATTGATCAAATTATTATAGAAAATTACAAGTCAATACAGAAGGCAGAAATTCCTATGAGAAATTTGAATGTATTGATTGGGTCAAATGGAGTGGGTAAAAGTAATTTTATTTCATTCTTTGAACTGGTGCAGAAAATGTTTGATCAGCAACTTGGCAGTTTCATTTTAAAGCACGGTGGTATTGGCAGGTTTCTTTATCAAGGTCCCAAACATTCTGAATTTATCAAGGGACTTATTGATTTTAAAAACACAAATGCCTTTTTCTTTAAATTAACTCCGACAATAGACAATAAGGCTTTTATAGAGTATTCTGGAGATTATTTCAATTGGAATAATAAAAATACTAAAAATTATTCTGACTGGAATAAGACTTATTGGGATAGGAATGTCGAGGAGTCAGGAATAAAGAATAGTCCGAAATGGAGAGCTGGATATCTGAGAAACTTCCTTAAAGGATTTACGGTATATCATTTTCATGATTCCAGTGAGACTTCTCCTATGAGACGTGAATGTCCCATAGATGATAATGAGAAGCTAAGACATGATGGAGCAAATCTGGCAGCGTTTTTGTATAAACTTCAAGAGACGAATCCCAAATCTTTAAAACTGATAGAAGGTGTTGTAAGGTCCATTGCACCCTATTTTAAGGGGTTTAAATTGCAACCGAGCCGGATAAATCCCAATATAATCAAATTGGAATGGGAAGAGATGGGATCGGATATGTATTTGGATGCTCATAGTTTTTCCGATGGGACAATTCGTTTTATTGCTTTAGCAACGGTATTACTGCAACCCAATCTGCCAGATACCATTATTATTGATGAACCGGAGTTAGGCCTTCACCCTTCTGCTATAAATAAGCTTGCTGCTCTCATGATTAAAGCTTCAAAGAAAACTCAGGTAATTGTGGCTACCCAATCAGTTAATCTTGTTGATTGTTTTGAAGCTGAAGATATTGTTGTCGTTGACAGGAAAGAGGATCAGACAGAATTCAACAGACTGTCATCAACAGATCTGTCTGAATGGATCAATGACTATAGTATGGGAGAGATATGGCGGAAGAACGTAATTGGAGGGCAGCCATGAAAAGACTCTATATTATTGTAGAAGGACAAAGTGAACAGGAATTTGTCCGGACTTTAATAGCTCCTTATTTACGTGACTTTGGCATTTATTTCGTTGAACCAATCCTGATACATACCAGCAAAAAGGGTAGTGGCGGTTTTGTCAATTATGAGCATTTGAAAAGGGATGTCTTCCATTTATTATCATCACCTAAGGATGATTTTATTGTTTCTATGTTCGTTGACTTTTTCCGGTGTCCGGAACTTCCACAAAAAGAACGATACAACAAGATATCTGATCATAAACTTCAGGTTGATGAAATGGAAAAATGTATAGATGATGATATACATGACCATCGTTTTATTCCGTATATTCAACTCCATGAGTTTGAGTCTTTACTATATTCTTCTAACAAAGGATTTGAAGAATATTTTTCAGATAAGGAACAGCAGAAAACCCGGAAAATAATTGATGAATTCCCTAACCCTGAAGATATTAACTCTTCGCCTGAAAAATCTCCGTCAAAACGTTTATTGGCTATTAAGGAGGATTATGATAAAGTGATAGAAGGTAATCTTATTGCTTTAGGAGTAGGATTCAAACAGATATTGGATAAATGCCCACGATTCAGAGCGTGGATAATGAAATTGATCAAGGCTTGTAGTGATGGTGAGAGGCATCTATAATAGAATTTAATGAACATCAGATTATGAATAATTCAGAGAATAATAAGGGACCACGGTTCAAGCAAACTGCGACACTAAAGGAATTGTTGATGGAAACTCCGAAAACGTCGCTTGTTAGCATTTCAAAAATATTTGGATGGCATATCAAGCCGAGTCTCCGGAAGGAGGAGTTTGCCAGTCAACTGGCTGAGATGATTCTGGGAAATCCTTCACATGTGTTGGAATTCCAGACGGTGTATGAACTGCGATTTCTCAAGAAGGTCGTGGAGGCTCCGGATGATGAACCATATAAGGCGCCGCTCTTGCTATACCAACTATCTCTGAACGATATGGAAATACTTAAAATCTTGTTGCCTGAGGATCTGAACTGTGCGTATTATTCCATTGCAACAGATCTGAAGGAGGCTTTCAAACCTTGGATTGACCGAGTGCTGCAAAAGAAACTGGATCAGGGTGAAGAACTGCTGGACAGGATGACAATGGGATTCCTCAATCTTTATGGAATTGTAGACAAGGATCCGCTGGTACAGATGATTGCTTCGTGTCGTGGGGTGACTTCCGACAAGAAGGCTATCGAGGACTATCTGCTCAGCAGGAGCCTCTATTGCATCCATCAGATTCTTTTTAATGAAGATGATGGGACGCAGACCATGGCTTTTTTATCGGTCTTTTTGGAACAGGAATATATAGACCAATTGATGCTGGGACTGAATGAGCGTCCCGAAATCCGGGATTATAAGTCATTTTCTGAAACGGAAGTAAAGGCATGGGGGCAAATGCCTTTTCCTGTACATGATCAGCCTGGTGCCGAGAAGGTTTACCAGCTTCTGAAAAAGGGGAAACTGCCGGCAGATCAGGCTGACGTGCGTATGAATATATTATGGGTGGGAACACAGTTGGAGAACCTGTCTCTTTCCCAACAGATCTCGGCTTTGTTGCGTGGCTTGACTATCACTGTAGCTGAACTGAACGTAAGTTTAGGTGTCGTAACAGATTTCGCCAATCATATTCCGCGATGGTTCCTGAGAGGGTATTGTCCGTCGGAAGTCTATAATAGGTCCGGAAAACCGCAAATGCATCCTCTGTCTGGTGTGCCTTTCATGTATCCTGAAGACAATCCTTGGACAGGAATGAAAATCCGTCCGAACGATCCTTGCCCCTGTGGATCCGGGAAGAAATACAAGAATTGCCATGGGAAGAATATCAATTGATGAAAAGAGAAAATGAGAATGATCATGATATGAAGATATGGCCACTTGATGGATAGAGATTCACTTGTGAGAGTTTAGAAAGAATAATAGAAACAATCCCCTTCAGACCAAACGGGGTAAAATATTTATGAATGATATGAAAGGATGGATATTCCTTATCGGAGCTGTCGTCTTCGAGGTATTAGGCACATCAATGTTAAAGTTGTCGGAACAGTTTTCTCGCTTGTTGCCAACGGCGATAGCGATTATCGGTTATTTGCTGTCACTCTATCTGCTTAGTTATGCTTTACGTACATTGCCTATAGCCATAGCCTATGGGGCTTGGGGTGCTATAGGCATTGTCTTGATTACATTTATAGGTGTGATCTTCTTTAAACAAGTTCCTGATTTGCCGGCGATCATAGGGCTGTTCCTGATCGTTTCAGGTGTATTGATTATCAACTTGTTTTCTAAAATGCAAATTCATTAGAATCATTCCCCTTTATAGACGTTTTCTTAAAAGGGAATCCTCTGTTTTTAAGAGACATGGCATCTCTGTCCTGTCCCGTTGGCTTTAGTTGCTATTAGCATCTTTTAAAGATATTCATAAAGAAAAGCTTTCAGAAAGTTCCGATAATAGGATAAAAGTCTTATCTTTGCAATGTTAAAATAAGATTGGAGCAATCCAAAGAGGGGTGCCAGACAGAATGCCTGGCTGAGATTATACCCGTATGACCTGATGCAGACAATGCTGCCGTAGGAAGAACGAGCGAAGAATATATTTTTATATTTGGGAGATCAACAAATATAAGCCCTTCTTGATTATTTGATTAAGTAGGGATGTTTTATATAACAACCTTAACTATTGCAGGATCTGACTGTAGCGGCGGTGCCGGCATACAGGCGGATATCAAGACGATGTCCGCACTGGGCGTCTATGCCGCTTCTGTCATTACTGCCATTACTGTACAGAATACCCTGGGGGTACAGTCGGTATGTGCTGTTGAGCCGCAGGTCGTGAAGAGTCAGATACTTGCTGTCTGTGAAGACCTGAATATCAGGTATGCCAAAATAGGAATGGTAAATGACAAAAACACGATTCAAGCGATTGTCGACGCAATCAATATTCATCCTATCCCTTATCTGATCATAGATCCTGTTATGGTAGCCACCAGCGGGGACCGGTTGATGCAACAAAATGCACTATCCCTTTTTATTAAAGAACTTATTCCCAGGGCGTATCTGCTCACGCCTAATATCCCTGAAACGGAAATACTGGCCGGCATGCAGATACATGATGCCCCGGATATCAGAAAAGCAGCTTCCAGGATTGCGGCACTCAACTGCCGGAATGTTCTGATAAAAGGCGGGCATCTCGAAGGGAAGGAAAAAACGGATTATCTGTTCTGCTTCTCTGAAGACGGAAGTTGCAAGGAACAAACTTTCAAAACTTCTGCGATTGAGACAAACAATACCCACGGGACAGGGTGTACTCTTTCTTCTGCCATCACTTCCTATTTGGCAAGAGGCAGCAAGTTGCCCGAAGCTGTGGAACACGCTTGCCGATATGTGCATCTTGCCATTGAAGCAGGAAGTGATGTCATGATCGGACATGGGAAAGGTCCTGTCAACCATTTCTTTGAACCCCATTCATTAATAAAAAAAACTTCTGAACCATGACAAACATCCAATTTATTACTCATCACAACGAACGCTATTCGTATGTCGACGGTGCCCTGATGGCTCTCAAAGGCGGATGCCGCTGGATCCAACTCCGCATGAAGGAGGCTTCGGATGAAGAAATCATCGAAGCGGCTGGGCAGATAGAACCGATGTGCCGGAAATACAAGGCAACTTTCATCGTCGATGACCATGTCGAACTGGTGAAGAAGATCAAGGCACAGGGTGTGCATCTGGGACAGAAAGATATGAAAATAGACAAAGCCCGGAGGTTGTTGGGTGACCAATGTATAATAGGTGGGACAGCCAATACCCTCGATCAGGTCCGGGAACATGTTCTCCGTGGTGCTGACTATATCGGTTGTGGTCCTTTCCGGTTTACGACAACGAAGAAGAATCTGGCTCCAATCTTAGGACTGGAAGGATACCGGCAGATGGTCTGTCGGATGAAAGAGGCGGGCATCGATATTCCTGTTGTCGCCATCGGTGGTATAGGATATGATGACATACAACCGATATTGCAGACCGGCGTCAGTGGAATAGCACTGAGTGGCTGTGTCCTGGATGCCGACAACCCGATAGAAGAAATGAAAAAAATCATGGCATTGATTCACCAATAATAAATGATAGAAGAATATGAACGAAAACATCAGGATTTCCTATCCGGATTCGGAGAAGGTGTATATCAGAGGTACGATCTACCCTGACCTTAAGGTAGCAATGAGAAAGGTGACACTGACACCTACCGTTACAGTAGTCAACAATGAAAAGAGAAGAGAAGAAAATGCTCCTGTCTTTATCTACGACACCAGTGGCCCTTACAGTGATCCGAATATTCAGATTGATTTGCATAAGGGACTGCCTCGTTTGCGGGAGCCCTGGATATTGAAAAGGGATGACGTAGAGCGACTGCCGGAAGTAAGTTCGGAATATGGACGGATGAAACTTGCGGACCATTCGATAGACCATCTGCGGTTCGCCCATCTCTCTTTGCCTTATCGGGCCAAGAAGGGACATGGGATAACTCAAATGTATTATGCCAAGGAGGGGGTGGTCACTCCTGAAATGGAATATGTGGCGATCCGGGAAAATATGAACTGCCATGAACTGGGAATCGAATCTTATATCACACCGGAATTTGTCCGGCAGGAGATTGCTGCAGGACGTGCCGTCCTTCCTGCCAACATCAATCATCCCGAGGCAGAGCCAATGATCATTGGCAAAAACTTCCTGGTGAAGATTAATACAAATATCGGTAATTCGGCCACATCGTCAAATATAGAAAAAGAAGTGGAGAAAGCGGTATGGAGTTGTAAATGGGGTGGTGATACACTGATGGACTTGTCTACGGGAGATCATATCCATGAGACCCGGGAATGGATTATCCGCAACTGCCCCGTTCCGGTCGGTACGGTCCCTATCTATCAGGCGATGGAAAAGGTGCATGGCAAAGCGGAAGATCTCACCTGGGAACTTTTCCGTGATACCCTTATTGAACAGTGTGAACAGGGAGTGGACTACTTTACGATTCATTGCGGTATCCGTCTGAAGAATATCCATTATGCTGTCGAAAGGCTGACCGGTATGGTTAGCCGGGGTGGCAGCATCATCTCCAAATGGTGCCAGATGCATCAAAAAGAGAGTTTTCTATATGAGCACTTTGATGACATCTGCGATATACTGGCCCGATATGATGTTGCTGTATCGCTGGGTGACGGATTGCGCCCCGGCTCTATCTATGATGCCAATGACCGTGCCCAGTTTGCCGAACTTGATACCATGGGCGAACTGGTTCAGCGTGCCTGGAAGAAGAATGTCCAGGTCATTATCGAAGGCCCCGGTCATGTGCCTATGAATAAGATCAGAGAGAATATGGAGCGGGAAATAGAAAAATGTCATGAAGCTCCGTTCTACACCCTCGGACCTCTCGTTACGGATATTGCACCGGGATATGATCATATCACCAGTGCTATCGGTGCAGCACAGATAGGATGGTATGGTACGGCAATGCTTTGTTACGTCACTCCGAAGGAACATCTGGCACTGCCTGATAAGGATGATGTGCGTACAGGGGTGGTGGCTTACAAGATTGCTGCCCATGCCGCTGATATTGCCAAAGGGCATCCTTGTGCAACTGTCCGAGACAATGCGTTAAGCAAGGCGCGGTATGAGTTCCGGTGGAAAGACCAGTTCAATCTGTCGCTTGATCCGGAAAGGGCACTCGAATTCTATAAGGCTGCCAATCATGTAGGGGGTAAGTACTGTACGATGTGCGGCCCGAATTTCTGTGCCATGCGCATCAGCCATACTTTAGGCAAAGAAAATGATTGTTCAATAAATAATAAAAAGAAATGATAGAAACACAAGTGTCAAAAGGTATTATCAGTACCTATTTCAGTAAATTGGAAAAGAATCTTGAACTGGACGTGGCTATTGTCGGCGGCGGACCTTCTGGTATCGTGGCTGCTTACTATCTGGCAAAAGCCGGACTCAAGGTGGCACAGTTTGATCGCAAACTTTCTCCCGGCGGCGGCATGTGGGGTGGTGCTATGATGTTCAACCAGATTGTCATCCAACAGGAAGCGCTTCCTATAGTGAAGGATTTTGATATTCATACCACTCCATATCAGGACGGCCTCTATGTGATGGATTCCATAGAAAGTACTTCGGCTCTTCTCTATAAAGCCGTTCATGAAGGTGCAACCGTTTTCAATTGTTATTCGGTGGAAGATGTCGTGTTCAAGGACAATAGGGTGAACGGTGTGGTAGTCAACTGGACCCCGGTATTGCGTGAAGGACTTCATGTCGACCCTCTGAATATCATGGCAAAGTTTGTCATTGACGGAACAGGACACGATAGTGAGGTGTGCAAGACCATAGCCCGTAAGAATGGCGTGTGTCTGAATACCGAAACAGGGGATGTCATCGGAGAACGCTCTCTGGATGTTACAGCCGGGGAAGAAGAGGTGGTAAAGGGAACAAAAGAAATCTATCCGGGACTGTATGTCTGTGGTATGGCCGCATCAGCGGTGTCCGGTACTCCTCGTATGGGACCGATCTTCGGGGGTATGCTCATGTCCGGGAAAAAGGTTGCGGATGAGATCATCGCACGACTCAGAAAATGATGCATTACGAAGATGAAAATTATCGTTATTACTTCTCCCGGCGCTTTGCCGGGAGAAGCATCTGCTCTCTGCCGGCTGTTGGATAATGGAATAACCAGTATCCATATCCGGAAGCCTGACTGGGATGAGCGTCAATGCCGCCAACTCCTTGAGCTGATACCTGAGCGATATTACCACCAACTCGTCCTGCACCAGCATTTCAAACTCTGTCAGGAGTTTCATCTGCAAGGGATACATCTTAACAAGCGCCATTTTTGGATGCTTCTGTGACCATCTGATCCTCTGTCTGCAAGGGATACATCTTAACAAGCGCCATCCGTTCCTTCCGGTACATCATGAAGGTACGGTAAGTTGCTCTTGCCATTCCCTCGAAGAGGTAGCCGTACGGAAACAGGTGATGGATTATGTCTTCCTCAGTCCTGTCTTTGATAGTATATCTAAATCCGGCTATTGCTCGGCTTTCCCTCTGTCTGCTCTGAAACAGGCTCAGGAAGAAGGTATCATTGACCGGAAAGTCATTGCTTTGGGAGGTGTCACCTACGATAAACTCCCATTGCTTGAATCCCTTTCCTTCGGAGGCGGAGCCATGCTCGGAGAAATATGGGGAAAACCTGATCTCTGTTGATTGCCGTATTCCGGTCATTCCTTGCGGAGGAAATTTATTCCTTCCTTTATTGTAAGGTGAAAGGTACGGTCTGTACATCCTGGCAGTTGGGACCTACCATAACATCGAAATCTCCCGGTTCACAGACATAATGGAGGTCGCTGTTATAAAACTTCAGTTTGTCAGCGTTGATCGTAAAAGTGACGGTCTTTGACTCTCCCTTATTCAGATGGATGCGGGCAAAATCTTTCAGCTCCTCTACCGGCCGTGAAATACTGGCTACCCGGTCACGGATATAGAGTTGTACGACCTCATCCCCGTCATAATTTCCGGTATTGGTAACGGTTACTTTAGCCTGGATACTGTCCTCAGGAGTCATAGAACTCTTGTCGAGTGTGAGAGGACCATATTTGAAAGTAGTATAGGATAGTCCATAGCCGAAGGGATAGAGCGGATCATTATCCACATCAAGATAATCACTACGGAATTTCGTGAACCATTTCCCCTCTTCGAGCGGTCTTCCTGTGTTCAGGTGATTATAGTAGAGAGGGATCTGTCCCATGCGTTTGGGCATGGTAAAGGTCAGGTGACCGCTCGGAACCTTGTCGCCGAAGAGTACATCGCAGATGGCTGGTGCAGCTTCCGTTCCACCGAACCAGACATTCAACAGGGCAGGGAAGTTCTGGCTTTCCCACGTCATTACGGTAGGACGCCCGTAGAAACTGACGAGCACGATCGGCTTGCCCGTTTTCTTCAGTGCAGTCAACAGATCTTTCTGAGCATCATAGAGTGTGAGGTCTGAACGGCTGCTGCATTCCCCGCTGCCTTCTGCCGGCTCTCCGATGGCTGCCACGATGACATCAGCTTTCCGTGCTGCAGCTACAGCTTCATCGATCATCTCCTTCGGGCTCCGGGGGTCCCATTTCATACTTCCTCTGGAAGTGTTTTCTTGTAATTGCTTGTCATAGCAGATATTTGAGCCTTTGGCATAGAGAATATTTGCGTGGCTGCCTGTAGCTTCTTTCATGGCATCGACCAGGGACAGGCATTTGTCCGCATCAGCGGTGACACTCCAGGTGCCGACCATCTGGTTGCCGGCGTCAGCCAGCGGACCGATAACGGCTATTGTACCTTCCTTCCGGAGGGGGAGGAGATTACCCTTGTTTTTCAAGAGGACGAAGGTTTCTGCGGCAAGATCACGTGCGGCAGTCAGACTGGCAGGGGTAAAGGTTACTTTGGCAGCCCTCTTCCTGTCCAGATAGCGGTAAGGATCATCAAAAAGTCCGAGTTTGTATTTGGCCTCAAGTATACGGCGGCAGGCCTGATCAATGGACTGCTGGCTCACCTTGCCCTCTGACAGTGATTTCTCCAGTGTTCTCGTAAAACCTTCCGAAACCATATCCATGTCCGTCCCTGCATTGAGTGCCAGGGCTGAAACTGCCTGGAGGTCTTTTCCCACTCCATGGTTGATCATCTCCTGGATGGCGGTATAGTCGGTGACGACAAATCCCTTGAATCCCCACAGATCACGTAGGACATGTGTCAGCAGCCAGTGATTGCCGGTAGAAGGGATATAATCGACAGTATTAAAAGAGGTCATGACACTTCCTGCTCCTGCTTCCACGGCAGCTTTGTAAGGTGGAAAATATTCGTTGAACATCCTAAGGTGACTCATGTCCACCGTATTGTATTCGCGGCCGGCCTCAGCTCCGCCATAGAGCGCAAAATGCTTGATGCAGGCCATCATGGTGTTATCTGCCTTCAGGTCGGTGCCCTGGTAGCCCCTGACGACTGCCTTGGCGATCTGTGCTCCTAAGTAGGGATCTTCTCCTGAACCTTCTGCCATCCGCCCCCAGCGACCGTCGCGGCAGATGTCTACCATGGGACTGAAGGTCCAGCAGATCCCGTCTGCGGTAGCTTCAGTAGCAGAGATACGGGCGGCGTTCTCAATCGCCTTCAGATCCCAGCTGCAGGAACTGGCCAGGGGGATAGGAAACTCGGTCTTATAGCCGTGGATGACGTCCAGACCGAAGAGGAGAGGAATCTTCAGGCGACTTTGCCTGACGGCAATGTCCTGGACGGCACGGAGATTCTTTTCTCCGGTTAAACCGAACAGTCCACCGACTTCTCCTTCACGGATCTTTTCTGCTACGCCGCTGCTCTTGCCTTCCCCGGTGATGATGCTTCCGGCGGTAGGCAGGTCAAGTTGACCGATCTTCTCTTTCAGGGTCATCTTACTCATCAGCCGGTCGATAAACTGGTCCATCTTTGTGTTATTCTCCTGGGCTCCGGCAATGACCGGTGATAAGAGGAAGAAAAAGGTTAAGGTGTAAAATAGTTGTCTTGTCTTCATGATTTCTTTAAAGTATGAGTTGGTAATGGATTTTTACAGGAATCCCTGGTGACGGAGTGCCTCGATCATTCCGCTGGACAGAGTGATATTGTCTTTCTCGGTGTATCTGATGTCTGTATAGACTTGTGCCAGTGTTTCTTTTTTGTTTATCTCTACAAAATGCCGGTTGTCTTTCCGGTTCTCTTTTTCTGCATAAAAACGGTCTATCTTTTCGGGTGTGTAGTCTTTGTAGTGCTCATCATGGATGATGGCCTGCAAGGGCAGGCGATCACTTTGTGCGGGATTTTCATCCGGCCATCCTAAGGTGATGGTGGCGACGGGAAATACAAGCCGGGGGAGTTTGAGGGTATTGATGATCAACTGGGGCATATAAATGGTGGTCCCCAGGAAACAGGTGCCCAACCCGACCTCTTCTGCCAGGTTGCAGAAAGTCTGGGTATAGAGCAACGCATCAGTAGCAGCGTTCATAAAACTCAGGAAGTTATCATATCCTGGAGCTGCTTTCCTGTCTTTCGCCCAGATGGTGGTCCGCCGGAAGTCTGCGCAGATCGTCAGGACGACAGGTGCTCCAGTGATCATCGGCTGGTTGAAATGAGCAGGCGCAAGGGCCTTCTTTCCTTCTTCACTCCGTGTGATGATGATACTGTAGAGTTGGAGGTTGCCCATTGTAGGGGTATGCTCCGCTTCTTCTAAAAGTTGGCTTAGGAGGGCTTCACTGACTTCTTTGTCAGAATATTTGCGTATACTTTTTCTTTGATTGAGTGATTTCATTTATCGTTTCTTTTATTTTCTGATCAATTAAGGTCGACTTTTGGGAGGATCTTGTCACAAAGATAACTGAAATTGAAGAAACAGGCAAATAATTTGTTTTTATTAATAGTCTGAAAATATCTTCATTGATGGATCGGATCTGGAAAAGGAGAACCTTGAAGGATTATACCGTTGGTGTAAGTATTGGATGTAAAGTAATTGATTTTATGTTACTTTGTTCATGATTTTATTCCATTTTTAGGGAAACGTGCTTCTGAAAGTCATCCGAAAAACAAATCTTTAGGCCTCAAATTCCTTTGAAAAAGTTGGCCATTTCCGAAAATAATAAGTTATATTTGCAAAACAATAGAGAACACTATTCATCAAAATATGGAACGTAAAACCTATTCTTTTGAAGAAGCGTACGAAGAGTCTTTAAAGTACTTTGGCGGTGATCAGTTAGCTGCCAGGGTGTGGGTAAACAAATATGCCATGAAAGACAGCTTCGGACATATCTTCGAGAAATCACCGGTGGACATGCACTGGCGCATTGCAAATGAAATTGCTCGCATCGAGCAGAAGTATCCCAATCCTATGAGTGCCCGGCAGGTCTTTGACCTGCTTGACCATTTCCGCTATCTGGTACCGGGAGGGAGCCCAATGGCAGGAATCGGTAATAAGCATCAGGTCTCGAGCTTGAGCAATTGTTTCGTCATCGGCCTGGAGGGTGATGCGGATTCTTACGGAGCCATAATGAAAATAGATGAGGAACAGGTACAACTGATGAAGCGACGGGGGGGCGTGGGACATGATCTGAGCCAGATCCGCCCGAAAGGCTCACCGGTCAACAACTCTGCCCTGACCAGTACGGGACTGGTGCCGTTCATGGAACGGTACAGTAATTCTACTCGTGAGGTGGCGCAGGATGGTCGTCGCGGCGCTTTGATGCTTTCGGTAAGCATCAAGCATCCGGACAGTGAGGATTTCATCAATGCTAAGTTGGAAGAGGGTAAGGTTACTGGCGCTAATATCAGCGTGAAGATCGATGATGAATTCATGAAAGATGCTATCGCTGATGAACCTTACGTGCAGCAATTCCCGATTGACGCGAAGGACCCGAAGATGACAAAGACGATTTCTGCCCGTAAACTGTGGTGCAAGATCGTGCATAATGCCTGGAAGAGTGCCGAGCCTGGGGTCTTGTTCTGGGATACGATCCTCCGTGAGAGCGTGCCCGACTGCTATGCTGATCTCGGATTCCGGACTGTGAGCACGAATCCTTGTGGGGAGATCCCGCTCTGTCCTTATGACAGTTGCCGGCTCCTGGCAATCAACCTCTATTCGTATGTGGAGAACCCGTTCACGAAAGATGCTTATTTCAATTTTGATAAATTCAAGCAGCATGTCCAGTATGGCCAGCGTCTGATGGATGATATTGTCGATCTGGAGATGGAGAAGATTGATGGCATTCTGGATAAGATCAAGCGTGATCCTCAGAGCGAAGAGGTGAAGTATACGGAATATCATCTCTGGGAGAAGATCAAAAAGAAGAGTGGTGAAGGCCGCCGTACGGGTCTTGGAATTACCGCTGAGGGGGATATGCTGGCAGCCTTGGGCCTGCGCTATGGAACTCAGGATGCGACGGACTTCAGCGTTTCTGTCCATAAGAACCTGGCCCTGAATGCTTATCGCAGTTCTGTAACAATGGCTAAGGAACGCGGGGCTTTTGAGATCTATGATGCTAAACGGGAATCACATAATCCTTTTGTCCTTCGTATTAAGGAGGCTGATCCGGAACTGTATGGGGATATGGTCAAGTATGGCCGCCGTAATATTGCGTGCCTGACTATCGCTCCCACAGGGACAACATCTCTGATGACTCAGACTACTTCCGGCATTGAACCTGTATTCATGCCGGTATATAAGCGCCGCCGGAAGGTGAATCCCAGCGATGATGACGTCCATGTGGATTTTGTCGATGACGTGGGTGACAGTTATGAGGAGTATATCGTGTACCATCAGAAATTCCTGGAATGGATGAAGGTCAAGGGTATAGATACGGCTAAAAATTATAGTCAGGAGGAGATTGATGACCTGGTGGCCCGCTCTCCTTACTATAAGGCTACCGCTAATGACGTCGACTGGTTGATGAAGGTAAGGATGCAGGGTGCTATTCAGAAATGGGTGGACCATTCCATCTCCGTAACGGTCAATCTGCCTAATAATGTCGATGAGGCACTGGTCAACAAACTCTATGTTGAGGCCTGGAAATGTGGCTGTAAGGGATGTACGATTTACCGTGACGGTAGTCGTGCCGGAGTCATGGTGTCGGTTTCCAAAAAGGACAAGAAAACGGGTAACGATCAAGACGGGGATGCTCAGAAGGAAAATGAGGTGAAGGATAATAATCTGGAAGAGAAGACTGCTTTCAAGCGTCCCACGGTTACGGAGGTCCGGCCTAAGGAGTTGGATTGTGATATCGTCCGTTTCCAGAACAATAAAGAGAAATGGGTGGCTTTTGTCGGTTTGCTGGACGGTTATCCGTATGAGATCTTTACTGGACTTCAGGATGATGAGGAGGGGATTGCTCTTCCGAAGAATGTCACTAAGGGGGAGATCATACAGCAGACGAATCCGGATGGCTCTCACCGGTATGATTTCCAGTTTAAAAATAAACGTGGCTATAAGACTACTGTTGAGGGACTGAGTGAGAAGTTCAATCCTGAGTATTGGAATTATGCTAAGTTGATTTCTGGAGTACTCCGTTATCGGATGCCCATTGATCATGTCGTCAAACTGGTTACGTCTCTCCAACTGAAAGATGAGAGTATCAATACGTGGAAGAATGGAGTCGTAAGGGCCTTGAAGAAATATATCGTGGATGGCACGAAGGCGAAAGGCCAGAAATGCCCGATATGTGGACAGGAGACTCTGGTCTATCAGGAGGGCTGCCTGATCTGTACCAACTGTGGCGCAAGCCGTTGTGGCTGATCGTCTGGGATTTTTTACGGCGTGATGGGCTGCGGCCTGTCACGTCGTAAAAGGGAACTAAGCCGTCATGATGAGCTGGATCCTTTTAAGGGCTGTGGGTATGTGTGAAATCAGAATGGAGGAATCTTCTATAATCAACTGGATATGACATTAACTGAAAGTGAAATCATACTGAAAGGTATGCGTTTCCATTCCTATCATGGTGTAGGTGCACAGGAACATCTTACGGGCCAGGATTTCATCGTGGATCTTCGCATCCATTATTCGATAGAAAAGGCTATGGTCTCTGATGATCTTGAAGATACCTTAAACTATGCTGATCTCTATAAGGTCATCCGGCAGGAGATGAACACTCCCAGTTGCCTTCTGGAAAGGGTGAGCGGAAGGATCGCAGAACGGTTGTTCCGGACCTTTCCGGCTATTCGGGCCCTTGACTTGAACGTGATGAAAATCAATCCTCCCATGGGGGCTGACTGTGAGGGCGCCGGCATAGAGTCGCATTTTATCAATGAGAAGGACAATGGGGGACAAGAAAGGTAAAGTTATGAGTTTATCTGAGAAGGGTGATCATTTATCTGTACTGTTCGATGACCAGATATTTAATATTCAAAGGTTTGGGGGAATATCTCGCTATTTCTGTGAAGTCATGACCCATATCCCGATGGATTATGATGTCGCCGTAAAATATACAGATAATTATTATCTGAAAGAATACCGGGTGGACAGGCATCTGAAATCTGTCCCTCATTTCATCTTTAACCGGTTAAGAAAAAGATTGCTGCTAGATAATAGGGCTCTGGTAAAAGAACTTCTTGATACTTCTTCTCCCTGCGTCTTTCATCCTACCTATTATGATCCTTATTTTTTAGATTACCTGAACGGGCATCCTTATATTATTACGGTACATGACATGATCCATGAATTATTCCCCGGACAGTTTGCGGATGCAGATAAGGTTATCCGCGAGAAGAAAGAGACAATTTGCCATGCTGACCGGATCATCGCAATTAGCGAAAACACCAAAAAGGATATTGTCAATATCCTGAATATTGCTCCGGAGAAGATTGATGTGATCTATCATGGCAATAGTCTTCACCCGTCTATACATAAAAACAGACTGTCTTTGCCTCCAAGGTATTTGCTGTTTGTCGGTGACAGAACTTTTTATAAAAATTTCTCCCTTTTGCTTAGAGCCTTTGTACAGATCAGAAAACAGGAAAGAGGACTTATCCTGATTTGTACGGGAAAGCCATTTTCTAAGGGTGAGTCTGAAGAGATGCGACAGTTGGATCTGTCTGCATCTGTCTTGCATGTTGCTGCTGCTGATTCTGATCTGGAAGAACTGTATGGAAGAGCACTCCTTTTCATCTTTCCTTCTCTTTATGAAGGCTTTGGTTTACCGATTCTTGAGGCCTTTGCTTGTGGGTGCCCGGTAGCTCTCAGTAATACAAGTTGTTTCCCTGAGATAGCGGGAGATGCAGGATGCTATTTTGATCCCCATAATCTGGACTCAATGGTAGATAGTTGCCTGCGACTGATCAACGATGATGCGGAGCGCAGGAGACTGGTGTTGAGAGGGAAGGAAAGGCTTAAATTGTTTTCGTGGAATAAAACTGCTCTCCAGATGGTAAAGGTATATCAAAAATTTTTTTAATATGGAGCAATTAACATCCAGAAAAAATCATCCTCTCCTGACAATAGTCACTGTAAATTTTAATAATGCAGAAGGACTGGAAAAGACGTTGAGGAGTGTCCTGATGCAGTCCTTTGATGATTATGAGCATATTATCATTGATGCGAAGTCGACTGACAAAAGTGTTGGGATTATCAGGGAATATGCTGGTGAAACGACAAAGTTAAGTTTCTGGTCATCAGAACAGGACAAGGGAATCTATGACGGAATGAATAAGGGAATTCTCCGGGCTAAGGGAACTTATCTGCTCTTTCTCAATTCCGGTGATTGTCTGAACGGGGATATTCTGAAATCTGTGCCCTTTGACGGAACAGATTACATTTGCGGACATTCGCTTTCTAGAAATGAAAATGGTGACAGGATGCTGGAATCACCGGATCGGATTGACTTGGCATATCTCTATGATGACTCTTTGCCCCATCAGTCTTGTTTCATTAAGAGGAAGTTGTTCAACGGGCATTTATATGATATTCATTACAGGATCGTTTCCGACTGGATACATTCTGTGGACAGTCTTGTCCTATACGGATATACTTATAAGTCCATTCCTCTTATTGTAGCTATTTGTGACGGGACAGGTATCAGCCAGAACACGACAGCGGTAAATGCAGAGAAGGCAAAATGGTTCCAGCAGGAAATGTATGGCCATCTAGAAAAATTAATCGTGGATTTGGCAGATGGCAGGGATGAGAAAAGACGGACGTATCTGGCTCGGAATTTCTACCCTATGCTTTGTGATTATGTTGACTATCATAAATCTCGGTTGCAACCTGTTATCCATTACCTGAACAAGACCGATAAGTTTGAGAAGAGGGTGTTAAAAATCATCACTTTTCTCTGCAGTTTGAATAAGATATTTTCTGGTCACAGGTTTTGATATTGTCGGTCGGCGGTTTCTTCATTGATGTGAAATCCTATCCGTAAGATGGTAGTTTCTTTAGTCTATGGTCTTTTTGGGTAGGATAGAGAAAAGGGGATGAGCATTGCAGCCGTTTTACGTGCAGTCATCCAAAAATGAGGAAGTTGGGCGGATAAATGATAAAACTGAATAAAAGATAGTAGTTTTTGAGAGAAATTCGTTACTTTTGCATTAAACTGACATTTGAGGAATGAAAAGACATTTTGTAGTCGTTTTATTGGCTTTGCTATCCTCCGTTCTGATTGTACCGGTTTCTTTTGCCGGTTCTGTCAGAAACAAACGGTTTACATTGGTCATTGATGCCGGGCATGGAGGACACGATACGGGTGCAATAGGAGCAATGTCAAATGAAAAAGACATCAATCTTAAGGTCGCTTTGGCTTTCGGACGGGATGTAGAGCGTAATTGCCCTGATGTGAGGGTGATCTATACGCGGAAAACGGATGTGTTTGTGCCTTTGATGGATCGGGCGAATATTGCTAATCGTAATGATGCCGATTTGTTCATCTCTATTCATACGAACGCACTTCCTGATGGCAGAGTAGCCAGGGGGTTCGAAACCTGGACGCTGGGGATGCATCGTGCGAAGGATAATCTGGCTGTCGCTATGAGGGAGAATTCCGTTATCTCTATGGAAAAGGATTATAAGGAAACTTACCAGGGATTTGATCCGAATTCTTCTGAAAGCTATATCATGTTCGAGTTTATGCAGGACAGGAATATGGCGAAAAGTGTGGATCTGGCGGAGATGATTGAGCAGAATGTCTGCAGTCGTGCACATTGTATCGATAAGGGAGTGCACCAGGCCGGATTCCTTGTCTTAAGAGAAACTTCCATGCCGAGTTGCTTGATTGAGCTGGGGTTTATCACTACTCCTGATGAGGAGCAGGAATTGAATGACAGTAGCAAGGAAGAGGCTATTGCGGATGGAATCTATCATGCTTTTGTGGAATATAAGAACAAATATGGTCGTCGTATTACGGTTCCTTACCGCAGTACATCGAAACAAAACCTCGATATTCCTCAAATTGTTCCGGGCAGCTCAGTTCAGCAGGATGACCAGTCTTCTTCTAAGGTGTCCAGTTCGGATAATTCTCATTGGGTCCTGGTCACTCCTCAGAATAAAAGTATGGGTACCTCACGGCCGGTTGATGGTTCTTCGTCTGCTTCTCAGCCTGACAAGCGCTTGCGCCCGTCAGCCTCAAAAATGCCTGAACGTTCGGTGAGGCCTGTCAGAAAAGAGACCGTTGATCATCGTAAGGAGGCAGAGGATGTGGATATTCCTGTATTCAAAGTACAGTTCTTGGTTTCAAGCAGGCAGTTGAAGGCAGGGGATGCTTCCTTAAAGGGACTGGATGATTTTGAGGTTTATCATGAAGGCTCTCTTCTCAAGTATACTACAGGAGGATCGACAAACTATAATGAAATTTACCGGTTGCGTAAGAGTTTGCTGGACCGGTTTCCGGATGCGTTCATCGTCGCTTTTAAGAATGGGGAAAGAATGGACGTGAATCAGGCGATTACGGAGTTTTTAAATAACAGGAAAAAATAGGGTTTATGAAGAAAGAATTCACCAAAGAGGTTAAGATTGCTCTTGTAGCAATTGTCGGGATTATTGTCCTTTTTTTCGGAATTAAATTTCTGAAGGGGATGAACCTGTTCTCAAATGATGATACTTATTATATGACTTTTCGAAATATTGCCGGATTAGGAACTGCTGCGCCGATTTATGCTGATGGGTATAAAGTGGGTACGGTCAAGAGTATCCAGTATAATTATGCCGGGAATGGTCCTATCCGGGTCAAGATCGGCGTGGAAAAGGGGATGCGTATTCCTCTGGGGAGCAGGGCGGAAATCCAGAAGGACATCATGGGTAATATGCAGGTGGATATTCTGATGGCTAATAATCCAGCCAATAGAATAGAACCGGGACAGGTCATCCCCGGAATCATGGATGGAGGGGTGATGGCTAAGGTTCAGGGTATGGTGCCTTCTATAGAGAAGATGATGCCTAAGATCGATTCTATTCTCACGGGTTTGAATGCGTTGGTGTCTAATCCTGCGTTGGTCAGATCTCTTCATAATATCCAGGTAACAAGTTCTAACCTCGCTCTTTCTAGCCGCCAGTTGAATATCCTGATCACTGGTCTTAACCAACAGGTACCGGGGCTGATCCGCCGGGCTGACGGAACATTGGATAATGCAAACGGGATGATGGTCAATGGCCGTAAATTTACGGATAACCTGGCCTCTCTGAATATTCAGAAGACCATGTCACAGATCAATGCCACTCTTGAGCAGGTCTACCAACTGAGTGAAAAGCTCAATGATGAAAAAGGGACGCTGGGAAAACTGATGAAAGATCCGGCTTTGTATGATAATATGAATGCGACGATGCGCAGTGCCGATTCGTTACTGATAAATATAAAAGCTCATCCTAAGCGGTATGTGCATTTTTCCGTGTTTGGGAAAAAAGATAAATAATTAAGTCGCAAGTGATCATTTTATCCTCTCCATTCAATGTCAATGGGGAGGATTTTTTAATCTCATCCTTGAGGAGATCTGAGGTTCCTGAAGGGGGGGAAAATCCGGGGGCAGGAAGCCTCTCACTAATTAAATTTTGTCTAAATAGAAGGAGGCTTTGTTTCACACTCTTGTAAATCTTGTTTTAGTATTTGAAAATGAGCTGGTTTAGAGTCTGTCCCGGAAGTGTTTCACTCCTTGTATTATCACTTTTTCGAAAAGTTGATATATCGTTAATTGTCAGTGCTTTATAGAATTGTGAATAAAGAACAGGATGAAAGGAACCTTAAAATCTCTTAATTACCCGATAACAAGCCGTTTACAGCGATTATGAAAAAGAGGTATTGCCGAGCATGATTTGTGTAATTGGGAAATGTTTTATATCTTTGCAAAAAGAAGACCGTATGCCGAATGACTCTGTCATTGGACAGGAGGGACGGATCCGTGTGACCGGCTCCTTTCCTTTCTCGAAAAAGGTGAAATGGTGGATAGAGACTTTCTGACTCGGAAGGTTGATCATCTTACGGAATTTCGCCTTAGTTAACCTGCTGGCCATGCCTGCTGTTTTCCAGGTGTAACGTCAGGATGTTGCTTGACAACATTTTGCGGTGTGAATATGAAAATCAATTAAAAGCGTGTTTTTATAGCATGAAAGAAGATAGTCCTAAAGATCTTTGGGATCAGGCTCTTATGCTCATCAGAAACAATCTGGATGAGAAAGCCTATAATACCTGGTTCAAACCTATTGTTTTTGAATCATACGATGAGCAGAAGACAACCCTTCTGGTGCAGGTGTCAAGTGGTTTCGTGTATGAGTATCTGGAGGCCAACTATGTGGACCTGATGAGCAAGGCTTTGAAGAAATTTTTCGGTGAAGGTATTCGTCTGACTTATCGTATTGTCACTGACAAGGAGCATAACCTTACGCAGAATATTGAGGCTGATCCTGCTGATGCCATTCACCCCAAATCCGTGTCGGGTGCAAACCAGTCTCCTTCGATCCTGGATGCCGCAAAGCCACAGCAGATAGATTCACAGTTGAATCCGAAACTTACCTTTTCCAATTATGTGGAAGGGGACAGCAATAAACTCTCAAGATCTATCGGGCTGACTATTGCCGAGCATCCTAATACGGCGCAGTTTAATCCTATGTTCATCTATGGTCCTTCCGGTTGTGGCAAGACGCATCTGATCAATGCGATCGGAAATGAATGCAAGAGATGTTACCCGCAGAAGCGCATCCTTTATATCAGTGCACGACTCTTCCAGGTACAATATACGAGCGCAGTCCTCAATAATCATGTCAATGATTTCATCGGATTCTATCAGACCATAGACATGCTGATTGTAGATGATATTCAGGAGTGGATGGGGAAAGCGAAGACACTGGATACTTTCTTTCATATCTTCAATCATCTTTTTAAAAATGGACGGAGAATTATCCTGGCCAGTGATCGGCCGCCAGTCGAACTCAAGGATATGCCGGATCGACTGCTGACCCGTTTCTCTTGTGGCCTTATCGCTGAACTTGAAAAACCTAATAAGCAGCTCTGCAGGGATATTCTGGTCAATTTAATACGCCGCAATGGTCTTGCTATCCCGGATGATGTGGTGGAATATATCGCTGAAAATGCCGATGGCAGTGTGAGGGATCTCCAAGGGGTCATCAACGGACTTCTGGCTTACAGCATCACATATGGCGGGGATATTAACCTTAAGTTGGCTGAAAGGGTGATCAAGCGTGCCGTGAAGGTGGATGATGAACCGCTTACACTGGATGATATTGTCAATACGGTATGCAGACATTTTAATGTGTCACCTAATTCTGTGAACAGCCGGAGCCGTAAGCATGACTATGTCATTGCCCGGCAGGTCAGCATGTATATGGCTCAGAAATATACGAAGATGCCTGCCACAAGAATTGGAAAACTGGTGGGTAACCGTGACCATTCTACGGTCGTGCATAGTTGTTCTAAAGTGGAAGGGCGTATCAAGGTGGATCGTTCCTTCCGGGATGAACTGGTGTCCATAGAGAATGCTTTTAAACTGAAGGGTTAGTTCTGAAGCGGAATAATAGAATTTGATCTGTTCTTAGATAAAAACAGGGGGTGAGACTCAAGCCAGTCTCACCCCCTTATTCGTTAGTCTTCTATCCGTAGTGTCCCTTGGTCAGTCCTTATCCTTCTGACGGAAGGGACACAGAGAGGATAGGCATCTCAGAATGGAAGGTTGATGGACATTCCTGCAATCAGCCAGAAGCCGGGTTGCGGGACATTCCCTACTTCAACATAATCCTTGTCCAGAATGTTGTTCGCCTCAAGATAAGCGTTCCATTTCTTCTCACGCCAACTCAGTTTGCCGTCAAGGATCCCATAAGTGGTATAGCTATGGATATGACCGTTGACATCCACATAGGAGCCCATGCGGTGCTGAAGCCGGTATTGCAATCCTAAATCGAGATTGTGCCAAAGATTCAATTCTACATCCGTAACCAACTTGTTCTTCAGGTATTCCAGGGCATAGATGCTCTGGATGCCTGTACGCTCATGCTTGGTCTGGTTGATATAACTGTAACTGAGTTGGAAGTTCTGTAGAAAATGCTGGTCTGGAATGAGCTGCAGGAAATCGAAATCCAGGGAGGTCTCTACTCCCAGGGAGTTGATCTTCCCGAAATTGACTGATTTCCAGACGGGAGACCCACTTTCATCCTTCGAGCCATCATAAATCCAGTCGATGAGATTCTTGTAATGGTTGTGATAGATGCTGGCTTTGCCGCTGATGCCCTGTGCCTGGTATTTAATACCGGTTTCAAGGGCTGACAGTTCTTCTGGTTTCAGATGTGGGTCTGCCAGATACCCACCGACGGAATAGTATAGTTCGGTGAACGATGGCATCCTCAGTGAGGTGTTGAATGAAGCATAGAGCTTCCAGTTGTTTCCGATCCGGTAACTGGCATCAATGCCCGGATAGACACGCATGTTCATGTCTGCCCAACTGTTCTTTACTGCGATCAACCCTGCTGAGAGCGTAAAACGACTGAGCAGGATATTATGCTCCAGCACAAACTGCACGTTTGTCCGGTTTACGCCTTTCAGGTATTCCAGTCCTGTGCCATGAACAGGTCTGGGATGTTCCAGCGTTTCCCCGAGGTTGGTGCTCACCAGGTCTTCATCCCGGATTTCCGCACCTATAGCTGTGCGCCCTAACAACCAGTCAAAATAACCGTTCAGGTTTACGCCGTAGACATCTGTGCGGTGGTAATTGAAGGGATATTTATCCGCTGCCCCCCGGAAGAGTTCAAACCGGTCCATCGTACGGTTCCAGTAGATAGATGGCTTGAGGTGGAAGATACCGGTCTTGTTCTCTGCCTGCAAGGCTGTATAGGTCTTGAAGGTATGTTCAAACTGGTCATCGAACCTTGAACTGTATGAAGTACTGCTGCCCCAGTTCTTCGTACTCATTCCTGCATACCAGTTGACTTGTATGTCCGGATCTTCATAGTTTCCCTGATAAAAGGTCTTTCCCCCTTTATAATCCATGTTCAGGTGCCCGGCTTTGTTCCGGCTGAAACCGTCACTGCGGGTATAACTTCCTGAAATCTGATTGTTCCAGTATCCCTTCGCTATATTAGCTCTGCCGCCGGCAGAGAGATAGCCGAAAGAACCTCCTTCGGCATGAGCCGTAAGACTGCTTTGCCTGGGCGTGCGCGTCACGATGTTGATTGCTCCTAGGAGGGAAGAAGTTCCATAAATTCTGCCTGCAGGGCCTTCCAGCACTTCGATGCGCTCGATGTCGCTCAGGTCTACAGGCAGGTCAAATGCGTTGTGGCCAGTCTGTGGGTCACAGATATTGATGCCGTTGAGCAAGATGGTGATCTGTTCATCATTACCGCCACGGATGCTGACATCCGTCTGGGCGCCGATAGGGCAACGTTGCCGGACATCTACGCCTACGGCGTATTTTAACAGATCGTTGACACTTTGCACCGGCGCGGCAGCAATATCCTTTCGCGTCAGTACAGTAACCATTCTCGCTTGCTGACTCCTTGTCAGCGGCGCCCGGCTTGCGGTCACATCGACCTCGTCGAGCTGTTGCTCCTTCCTGAAGGTTGAATCAGAAGCTGCCTTGTTCACATCTGTGCTGATGCCGGCTGCTCTTGCATGAGACAGCGTGGCAATGCTCAGGGTGCCTACAAGAACTTCCTTGCCCAGTACGGAGAACAGTGCGTAACCCTTGTTCGCAAATCTCTTGAACTTCAGGCTGCGGCGCTTGTTGAAAATTGTTTTGTACATTGATTAATTTTTAAAAAATCATCTTGTCTTATGGCAAGCGACCGCAAAGGTAATCATTTTATGTGATAAAAATATAATTTGAACGATAAAAGTGTGGATTTGTGGCTTTCTCGTCATGCTCCGGTGTTCATGGCTGGTGCTTTGCTCTTTAGGGAAATTACCTTAAAGACTGAATGAATATTTGCTGGTTACTCGAAAAGGGGAGTGCGAATCTTTTCCCCGATCAGACAATTATGGATCAGGGGAAACAGACTCGTCCTGCCGTATGGTTATGCTTTCAACCCTGGTGGCTCTCTGGTGCCGTTGCTCCTTGGGGCTTCCTTCTTTTCACTTCAAAGGTGCGGAAAACGAGATAGAGTCCGTCACCCTCCAGTTCTATCTGCTTGCCGGTGGCCTCGTTCAGACTGCCTTGCCAGAGTTCTTGAAAGGCAAAGACAGGCCATGTCATCCCTGCCCCGCTGAGGTGTTGACAACTAAAATTGAAGATACTGATCTGCTGGCCGGGTTTTGTCGCAAAGGTGCATTTCCCGTGAGCCGGTACGAACCATCCATAGTCGGTGACCATTACTGGCTGGACGTGGAGTCTGCGGTAATAGAATACCATCAGTCCTATATTGGAAAAGGTATGATCCTCTCGCTTTCCCGATGCGCCGAGATAGGCAAAGGTGGCGAGGGTAGGGATGTCTTCCGCCTGGTCTTCCAGAGGGGTAAAGTCTGACGGCTGGCCATAGACCACAGGTATGCCTCT
The DNA here is from genome assembly GCF_054687055.1 of Segatella asaccharophila. NCBI lineage: Bacteria > Pseudomonadati > Bacteroidota > Bacteroidia > Bacteroidales > Prevotellaceae > Segatella > Segatella asaccharophila. The sequence continues at coordinate 74,154 of NZ_BAACAN010000010.1, forward strand.
CAGGGACAGCGCATATCTGGTAGCTTTCGTCATGTCATTGTCCATTTGCTCACTGAAAGGATGGAAGAGACGGGCATAGCGTTTCTTGTACTCTTCGGGCAGGGAATCTCCGTCTCCGACGATCGCGTCGGGGATACGGTCCTGGAATTTGAGCAGGTGCTGCGCTGCGCCGTCACAACAAATGAGTGGTCTGGCTCTTGACAGGATCCCAGAAGGAATCTGGTGGGCGGGGAAATCTCCGTCTGCAAGGATAACGGCATCAAAGGTGCTTCGTGAAGAAATCAATGGATAGTTCATAATCATTATTTGTTCAATAGGAAAAACGTATGGCCTCTTATCTGGATAGGCGGTGTCTCCTTTAACCCTTTTCCGCGGTGTCTCCTTCGTGCTGCCTTTCTTCGGACATCATCTTCTTCCATTTGAAAAAACCGGCTACGCACACGATCACATAGACCACGTTCAACCCGGCCATGAACGGAATTCCTTTATAGACATAGAGCACGGCACTGACCGCATCGACGATCATCCAGATATACCATTGCTCAAGGTATTTCCTGGCCAAAGCCCACAGGCCGATAAAACTCAGGGAGTTGATGAAGGAGTCGCAGATGGGTACATTAGAGTTGGTAAACCGGATCAGAACCCAGTAGATGAGCACCCAGGCGATGAGCCAGATCAATGTGGACGGAAGGATCAGCCTGGCCTTGAAATGAGTGATGGGCATCTCTTTCTCGTCCGCTGCCTGCTGTTTCTTCTTCCCGAACTTCCATACGATATAACCGTAAACGGCGGCCAGGGTGTAATAGATATTCATGCCGAAGTCAGCATAGAGGCCATGTTGCCAGTAGAGTACTATGCATAACAGCGGCATGATGATGCCTACAACCCAAAGCAGAATGCTGGCTTTATATTCCAGCCAGACATAGACGAGCCCTACGAGGGTCGTCAGTATGTCCAGCCAGTGTTCATTGAGGAATGTCTCCATTGTCTAGAAGCGAATGGTCAGATGTCCCATCATATTGAATCCGGCCATGGGGTTGAATCCGATCTGATAGTAACGCTTGTCAAGGGTATAGCCACTTGACTTGCTTACGGCGGAGTAGACCCAGCCCATTGCGGCATAGTGACGGTCAAAGAGGTTGTTCAGGTCAAGGCCGAGAATAATGTGCTGGATCGGTTTCCATAAGTTGCGGAACTTCAGGGTATAGTTGAGATGGAGATCGGTCTGTGAATAGCAGGGCAAGGCGCGGTCTCTGTTCTCTGTATTGTCAAGATACTGCCGGCTTACGAAATTGGTATGCCAGATGCCTTGGAACCCTGCGAAATGCACCGTCAGAAATCCGTTCAGGATCGTAGACGGAGAAAAACTCAGGGTAGATTTGCTGTAGTGTTCGTGTGCAGGATGGTCTTTGTCATCCCAGTCATCAATAGCCTCTGTGAAGTCATTGATGCGATTCCTGCTTAGTGCAGCATTGCCTTCGAGTGTCAGGAACTTGAACGGATCATATCCTGCGGTGATCTCTGCTCCCATACGGTACGACTTCTTGATGTTCGTGGTCAGGTTCTCACCGATGTCACTGAGTTCCCCGGTCTGGACAAACTGGTTGTGATAGGCCATGTCATAGAAGTTGATGCCTGCTCGCCAGTTGCTTCCGTTGCATTCATAACCGAGTTCCCAGTCAGTTACCTTTTCTGCTGTAGGAGCCGGATAATTATCATTGTTCGTGAAGTTATTGCGTTCCGGTTCGCGGTGGCTGATGGCGACAGATGCGTATGCCCGCTGCGAATCCCAGTGCAGGTTCACGCCGGCTTTAGGGTTGAAGAAATCATAGTGCTTGTTGATGTCAAGGACCTGGTTGGTATAGGTCCCTTTCGGGAAATGGTCATTGATGCCGGTGGTCTTATAGTCGACATGGCGGTATTGGAGATCCAGGAAGAGATCAAACCAGTCTGTGACCTTTCCCGTGGTCTTGATGAACCCACTGTAGTCGCCCTTATGTGCGTCTGAATTATAGTAGGGATAGTCCTGTCCGTCAGGCATGTATCTGGCAGCCAACTCGGGATCTGCCATATAGGTCAGACGGCCCCAATGGTGGCAGGTAAAATACTGGAGGGCCAGGCCACCGGTAATATCCAGATATTTGCTTTTATAGTCGGTATCCCAGATGAAACCGTAGGTGTTTTGAGTGAGCCCTTTCTTCCGGATGAAATCTGTTGTTTGCAGGACCGTTCCGTCAGACTTTGTGAAATCGCGTAATCCGAATTTTGAGAGTTTGTTGTTATATCTGAACTCATCATAATAACCGTAACCGTAGGTGTAACGGAGGGCAGCGTTGGTCGTCCAGTGGGGATTGATCTCCCAGGCTGCGGAGAGAATATTGTGGTTCTGGTAGAAATTGTCGGTCGTCCTTTTCCAGAGTGATCCGTTTGACAGTTGGTAGCGTTCTGTCTCGTATTTCCCGTTTTTGTCTTTCACAAAGGTCCAGGTTTTCGGATCGAGGATAAGGTGTTCATAGAGGTTGTTGAATTTTCCGAGTCCGGCATCGTACATGTCTTTATAGGTACGGATGCCTTCATCCATAAGGGATGCGTCATCGTTGCCGGCTACCACGCCGTTCCAGCCTTGTCCGGTCTTCTCGAAATTACCGATGTTCTTATACTTAAGGACGAATCCGTTGCCCAGGTAAGTCAATCCTCCGTAGTAGGAACCGGACCGGCCGTCAGTGCCATGGAGGTAACCGTCTGTGCGGGTTTCGTGGTATGCTCCGTCAAAGACGAGTCGGTCAGCCATTAGCCCGGTGGAGAAGTTGGCTCCTGCATTGTATGTGTTGAATGAGCCGTAGGAGCCGGTCAGCTCCAGGTAAGGATGATAAGACGGGGTAAGGGTACTCAGGGAGATGGAACCGCCGAAGGCTCCGTCACCATTCGTTGAAGTGCCTACGCCGCGTTGGATCTGGGCTGATTGGAGAAGGGCCCCGTAAGAATTCATGTTTACCCAGAAGACGGTCTCATCTTCGGGAGAGTTTAACGGCACGCCGTCAATGGTGACATTGATGCGGCTACCGGCAGCTCCGCGCAGACGCATATAGACGGGGCCAGTGCCGGTTCCGTTTTCGCCCCATGCCAGGACTCCGGGAGTCTGGGCAAACAGGAAGGGGAGTTCCTGGCCGGTCTTGGAGAAAGCCGCCAGGTCGTTCCGGTTGATGTTGGCTACTGCAAATGGTGCATTCTTCTTGGCACGAATGGCATTGACCACAACTTCTGAAAGCCTGTGGGTCCTTGTCGTATCGGCCTGTTGAGCATTGATTGTGCTCATGCCGATCAGGGCAAGGGACAGCAATACAATCTTTTTCATTATACCTGTAATATTAAAAAAAACAAAGGGAGTTTGTCTTACCTACGCCGGCATTATCCGGATCAGGTTGATGGGTATATTCTCAGCACCGCCAATTGCAGACTTTTCCCGTTTCTTGAAAAACGTATAAACGAATGCGGCGGAGCACCCCCTAAATGGCGGTTTGCCATTCGAGTGCAAAGATAGAATAAATTGTTGAAAACACAAAGAATACTCTTAAAATTCTTTAATGAACTAAAAAAGTCCTTTTCCCGACAGGAGAAAAGGACTTTCTTAGTTTGATCAGATGGTCATCCGTTTATTTTCCGCATTGCTCGCACGGATTCCACGGCTTCAACTGTTTGAAGAAGTCATTACCCTTATCATCTACGAGGATGAATGCGGGGAAGTCCTTCACGACGATCTTCCAGATGGCTTCCATACCGAGCTCTGGGAAAGCGACACAGTCGATGCTCTTGATGCACTCTTTGGAAAGCAGTGCGGCGATACCACCGATGGTACCGAGATAGAAACCGCCGTGCTTCTTGCAGGCATCCGTGACAACTTGTGTGCGATTACCTTTGGCAATCATGACCAGTGAGCCTCCATGATCCTGAAATTCATCTACGTACGGGTCCATACGGTTAGCTGTCGTCGGCCCCATAGAGCCGCAGGAGTATCCTTCGGGAGTCTTGGCCGGTCCGGCATAGAGGATAGGATGGTCTTTGAAATATGGGGGCAGATCCTGTCCTTTATCCAGTGCTGCCTTGAGTCTTGCGTGGGCGATGTCGCGTGCTACGATGATCGTTCCGCTGAGGCTGACACGGGTGGAAACTGGATATTTGGTCAGTTCTTTGCGGACACTGTCGATACCTTTGTCCAGGTCAATCTCTACCCCTTTAGGGCCCTCACCGGCTTTGCGATATTCGGCAGGGATAAGCTCTGAAGGATTTTCATCCATCTTCTCCAGCCAGATGCCGTCACGGTTGATCTTTCCTTTGATGTTACGGTCTGCTGAGCAACTTACGCCGATGCCGACAGGACAACTGGCTCCGTGGCGGGGCAGGCGGATGACACGTACATCGTGTGCGAAATACTTGCCGCCAAACTGTGCACCGAGTCCGATATGGCGGGCTTCTTCAAGGAGTTTTCCCTCCAGGTCTTTATCCCTGAACGCACGGCCGGTCTCATCCCCCTTGGTAGGCAGGTTGTCATAATACTTGATAGAAGCTAACTTGACCGTAAGCAGGTTCTTTTCGGCACTTGTACCACCGATCACGATAGCGATATGGTAGGGAGGACAGGCTGCCGTACCCAGGCTTTTCATCTTCTCTACAAGGAAAGGAATCAGGGTGCTTTCATTCTGGATAAGCGCCTTGGTCATCGGCCAGTAATAGGTCTTGTTGGCTGACCCGCCGCCTTTGGCTACGCAGATGAAACGGTATTCTTCTCCCTCGGTAGCCTCTATGTCTATCTGGGCAGGAAGATTGCAGCGTGTGTTCACTTCGTCATACATCGTCAGGGGGGCATTCTGGGAGTACCGCAGACTGTCCTGTGTGAAGGTGTTGTATACTCCACGGGAGAGAGCTTCGGCATCATCAAAACCGGTGTATACCTGCTGTCCCTTTTCTCCGTGGATGATGGCTGTGCCGGTATCCTGGCAGAAAGGCAGAACGCCCTTGGAGGCAATATCGGCATTGCGAAGGAACTGGAGGGCAACATATTTATCATTCTCAGAAGATTCGGGATCTTCCAGAATGGCGGCTACTTGTTTGTTATGAGCGCGGCGGAGCGTGAATTCTGCATCGTGGAAGGACTGCTGGGCCAGCAAGGTCAAGGCCTCTTTGCTGACTTTCAGAATCTCTTTTCCCTCAAATTTACCTGTGCTCACCCCTTCTTTGGTAAGCAGTCGATATTCTGTGTCATCCTTTCCGGTCTGGAACATCGGAGCGTACTTGAAATTTGGTACTTTTTCCATAGTAACAATGTTTTATATTAATTTAATGAGTCTTTATTCCTTTCTGATGTGTTAGCTTTCCATCTTTTCGAGGAAATCATATAGTTCTGATTCTTCTACGTCACCCAACTTGAATTCCCGCTTCGCGTCGTTCTTAATGGTGTTAAGCCATTCGGCATGGGCGGGCTCACATTCTTCAATCAGGCGCCGGACATCTTCTTCTGTGATCGTATCGGAATGTTCAAGGTCCAGAATGAACTGATAGGTCCACGCCCATTTATAGTCTTCATAGTTGAGATGCATATTCAGAAAGCGGTCGTGAATGGTCAGTAAATCATTCACTTTTCCGGCTTTGATGTCTTCCAGCAGTCTTTGCTCTTCCTCTTCGGGAGCCAGAAGGCCGCAGAGATCGCACCACCTGCCTGTCCCGGTGTCACTCTTCGGCACTTCGAGGGGATGCTTCTTGAGTTCGCTCTCCAGGAACAGCCGGATGAGCATGTCGTAGGACTTGATGCCTTTCTGCATGGAAGAGTTCCGGATATAGCATCCTCCATAATTGTATTTCTCTATATGCTGTCCCTGTTCTTCACGGAGACCTTCAAGGATTTTCTTCCCTCGCACACACTCTGAGACGACAAAAGGGGACAACCAGTCGAAATTGACAAAACTCCGGCTCGCGGAGTCTGAAAGCGGACGCATATCCCTCCGGGGCCATTTGTGTATATCACGATAGGTGCCAACGGTGGTTACATTATGCCCTGGCGCTATACAGGTCTCCATCCCGTCCCCGAAAAGGTAACTGAAGGGCAGGTCCTGGACGGTGGGATGGGTCTGTATCCATCCCATGCACATGGTGAACGCTCCGATGTGGGCCGGCCAGAAAATCTGGGAGCCGCTGGAGGTCTTGTCTCCTCGCTCCATGGTCCCCCAGTGGATGGGCCCCATCTTATAGGCATGGTTGGAAAAGTTGGTGTTGGCTCCGGCATTGTAAAATGAGAATTCTCCCGCAATGAGCAAACTGTTCTTGTGATGACTTACGGTGAAAGGACCACAGAGGGCTGCACAGGTCTCTCCGTTGCCTATAAAACTGTTGGCAAAGAAGAGGCTGCTTTCCGTCGAGGCGTTGACAATATGACAGGCTTCTCCGATAAAACAATTGTTCACGTGGGCACCGTCAAGGATGGAACTTCCTGCCTGCACGATACTGTTGTCCAGGATGACGTTATTGCCGATATAAGTGCTTGATTCTGGAGAACTGAGAATGGAACATTCACTGATCCTGCTGGCTCCGGAGATCTCACAGTCATCATTGATGATGGTATTCGTGACCTCTGTCGTATTTACGATTTTTACCCGATAGCCGAGAACGCCTCTTGGTGGTTTCCTTTCTTTCAGATAGTTGTGGATGATGGCACGGAAGGCTTTCCGGAATTCTTGATCGTCGGCATGACGGATCTGGAATGCCGCAATCTGGGTGTTGAGGCTGTCAAAGAGAATGACATTTCCGTCTCCGCTTTCATTCCTGACACTGATGACATTCCCTTCTCCGAAAGTGGCATCTGATGTGGTGTTCATCTTCCCGATGTTGGAAATGTAGCATTCCTCACCAATATCGTAGTTGTTGATGTAGTTGCCTGTTCTCTCGATCAGACAGTTATCTCCTAGGGTAACATCCTTGAGGACTGCACTGTAAATGCCCGAGTGCTTTGAAAATCCTTCATCCACAGTGATGTTCTTCTCGAAGACTCCCAGGTTGACTTCTCCATAGAACTTTACTTCCCTGAGGTATTCGGTGGAGAAATTCTCTGCGACATTGATCGCTGTCCAATCTTCGGCCTGGCATCCTTGACTTTCAAGGGTGCTGATCTCTTCTTCGGTTAAACTTCTGTAATCGTCCATATATTTATTGGTTAGAGTTCTCAATCTCAGTTGGGAATCCTTTCTGTCATTTATAAATCGATAGTCTTACCTGTGTCACGATACTTCTCCTCATGAGGGTACTGGCATATACGCTCTTCGGTTTCTTTATTCCACTTCCGGATAGAGGAAATCGTTGTAGGGATATTTTTGAACGTGAAGTTCACGGACGCGTTTATAAAGAGCATGATGCAGCTCTTCCATGTTTTCTTTCGTCTTTGCCGAAATGAAGATGCAGTTCTCATTGTATTTTGCCATCCATGTCTTCTTCAGTTCCTCCAGGGTCACATTGGACCGGTCTGCAGGGGTAAGGTCATCCTTCTCTTTCTGTACCCAATGGTAATTGTCTATTTTATTGAACAGGATCATTTCGGGTTTGTCTGCACAGCCTATTTCTTTCAGGGTCTGCTGGACTACCTGTATCTGTTCTTCGAAATCGGGATGTGAGATGTCTACGACATGTAACAGCAGGTCTGCTTCACGGACCTCATCCAGTGTGGACTTGAAGGAATCTACCAGGTCGGTGGGCAGCTTCCTGATAAAGCCTACGGTATCGGCTAACAGAAACGGGAGGTTCTTAATGACAACTTTCCGCACGGTTGTATCCAGCGTAGCAAAGAGTTTGTTTTCTGCGAATACATCACTCTTGGCCAGGAGGTTCATGATGGTGGACTTTCCTACATTGGTATAGCCGACGAGGGCTACACGAATGAGCCTTCCCCGGTTCTTGCGCTGCGTGCTCTTCTGTTTGTCGATCTCGGCAAGGCGGTTTTTCAGCAGACTGATGCGGTTGGTGATGATCCGGCGGTCCATTTCCAACTGTGTCTCGCCTGGTCCACGGAGGCCTACGGTACCCTTTCCGCCACCTCCTCCTGAACCTCCGCCCTGTCGTTCAAGATGGGTCCACATCCGCTGCAGGCGGGGGAGCAGGTAACGGTCTTGTGCCAGTTCAACCTGTGTCTTGGCTGCGGCTGTTTTCGCACGCATGGCGAAAATATCAAGGATCAGACTGGTCCTGTCGAGAATCTTCACATCAAGGACTTTTTGGATGTTCCTGATCTGCCGTGCAGAGAGTTCATCATCAAAGATCACCATACCGATAGGGCGGTCATTGTCATCCTCTTCCTTGATGTAAGCGCTGATCTCTTCTAGTTTTCCTTTGCCTACGTAGGAAGTCTGACTGGGAGCATCAATCTTCTGGGTGAACCGCTTGATCGTCCTGGCTCCTGCGGTGTCCGCCAGAAATTCCAGTTCATCAAGGTATTCACCTGTCTTTTCCTCATCTTGATCTTTTGTGATCAATCCTACCAGGATAGCAGTTTCTACTGTGCCTCTCTTTTCTATAGAATCTTCAAATTCGTTCATCTCGTCTTTATTTTCTATGCAAAGATAATTAATTTAATTTCTTTATGCACTAAAGTTCAAGGATAATTAGGCTTAAATGTTCTTTTTATTTATAAAAGGGAGAAAAACGTTTGACCTGGTGAATATGGACCGCAAGGATTAATTCCCGTGATACATCAGTGGATGCATCAACGACATTATTACCAGGCCTTGGAGACATCATTACCAAGCCTTGGAAACAACGTTACCAAGCTTTGGAAACATCGTTACCAGGCTTTGGAGACAACCTTACCAGGCCTTGGTAACATCGTTGCTGATATAGGGGAGAGGAATAGGGTTACCTAAGTAGGGTAACAAGTCCCGACACTAATCTAATTCGGATTTTAACTCTTGATAGGATAGTCTGTTGAGGCTGGTGACTCGCAAACGTTTACGTGGTTTTTTTTAGAAAAACGTGCCGATTATTTGATTTAAATCAATTTTATCTATAACTTTGCAACAGTTGAAAAATAATGTATCCAAACTGATTTTCAAGAAAATAATAACTACATTATCAAACGAACTGCTGAAACATTTGAAGATGATGAAATATGCTTCGACGTGATGTCGGAGCATTATTTTTTGCTATTTCCCGTAATTCTTTTACCTTATTTATTTCTGATCTGAGAATTTGTTTTTGATCTGATTTTTGCATAAACCATTGGATGGGGACCGTTACTTTTCCTTGCCCTGTTGCTGATCTGACTTTTTAAAGGGAAACCTTTTATGTGGAGGTCTTATATGGCTTTGTGGTTCAAAAGATCAAAAAGATCATTTCTGTATGTTCGTGTTTATCATGATTTTAAAAACAGGCCCTTATAAAAACGAGATTCCCGGAAACCTTTGTCTCAAAGAATTCCGGGAAGAGAGAAATTTCTTAGTTCGCTAACTAGTCTTTTTACTCTAAAACCTAATAACCTAATCTAATAACCTAATAACCTAATTTAATAATCTAATAACCTAATCGAATAACGATTTCTTGTTTTCTATATGAAAAGTGAATCTTTCTTTTGTTCGATTGCAAAGATACCAACTTATTTTTATGTTGGATAATTATTTCAGTTAATTCCAATAAATGTTCAGTAATAAGATTAAATATAAAATTATGAATGTTAATTTGTAACTCGATTTGCACAAAAATATTAAATGATTCTTGTGAAAGTCTAATGTTAACCGTCCTTTTTCATCAGTATTTCAACCAGGACACCCGTTTGGGTATCCTGGTCGTCAAGTTTGCAGATGTCTTTCAGAAAGAGCAGTTTACGACATCTTCTTTACTCCGGATACACTTCCATTGCGTATCCACCGCCTGGAGCCATGTGTATTTTCAGGAGTCCGTCTGCCGGAATGGTTATTTCCGTTTTCTGGTAATCTTCTGCAAAACGATCAGCGTTGACACCATCCTGGAAAACGACAGCCTTTTTACCTGCGAGGGACTTAAGGTCCAGAGTCAGGTCACGTGCTGTCCAGTTATTCACGGCGCCGACGTACCAGATGTTGCCCTTCCGGCGGGCGACAGCAGCATATTGTCCCACTTTTCCGGCTAAAGGACGGGTCTGATCCCAGGTGGTGGGGATTCCGGCGATAAAGTCAGTACATTCTGGTTCTTGCTCATAGTGTGTGGGGCTGTCACAGAGCATATTCAACGGTGAGAAGAAGACCACATATTCAGCCAGCTGATGGCAGCGTGTTCCCTGACTCATCGGATCACTGTTACAAGGGCGGAAGGTCTCTTTCGTGCCATTGTGCATGGCACCTTGAGTATAATCCATCTGGCCCTGGAGCTGCCGGGTGTAGGGGAGGGTGACGTCATAGTCTACCTGGTCGTATCTCTGCATGGTCGACCATTTGTTCTGTTCTTGTCCTGCTACAGCCTCAAAGTTAAGGACATTCGGGTAAGTGCGGTTCAGACCGGTAGGTTTATAGGTCCCGTGAAAATCGAGGATAAGATGATATTTCGCAGCCATGGCGGCAGCACGGTAATGGAAGTTGACGCATTTGGCGTCATTCCGGTTGAAAAAGTCGATCTTGAAACCCTTGACACCCATCTGGGAATAATGCTTGCATACCTCTTCCATATCCCGGTCGAAAGCATAATATCCGGCCCAGAGAATGATGCCTACATTTTTCTGCTTTGCATAACTGATGATTTCCGGCAGGTTAATTTCCGGTACGATCTGCATGAGATCTGCTTTCCCGTTAACGGCCCATCCTTCATCCAGGATGACATATTCGATGTGGTGTTTGGAAGCGAAGTCGATATAATATTTATAGGTCTCAGTGTTTACTCCGGATTTGAAGGGAACATGATATAGTCCCCAGTCATTCCACCAGTCCCAGGCTACCTTCCCGGGGTGGATCCAGGAGGTGTCCTGAAAACGGGCCGGTGCGGCAAGGCGATAGACCATGTCATTGTTCATCAACTGTTTGTCTTGTCTTGAGATGCAGAGCACACGCCATGGGAAATTCCTTTGTCCATTACATTGCACCAGATAGTTCTCCCGTGACTGCACCAGTTCTTCAAGCATGTTGTGCCCGCCCTGTTTGATGGCTTTCGGATAGTTGGCAAAATACCCTTTGATAGATTTGCCATTGTCTGGATTGAGGGCAAACATTCCTGGATAATTTTCCAGGTCTGCCTCAGTGACGGCTACCTTAATGCCATTATCTGCTTCAATCACAACAGGGATGAAAGCAATGTGTTTAGCGTTCATTTGGGAAAGGGGAGCGAAGGTATAGGTGTTTTCAAAAGAGTTGTTGACCTGCTGTTCTAAGGTTCCTTCTGAGTCCGTATAGGGAACGAAAGCCTTCCAGTCTTTCGGAAAATTGAATTCGGCCTGCTCGCCGCTGACGGTGAATGGTCCCTTTTTCAAAGCCACAAAGCGATAGGCTATGCCATCATTATAGGCACGGAATATCAACTGGAATTTTTCTTTGAACGTCATCGTCAGTTCATTGTAGTCATCCTGGATCTTGTCTTTTTTATAGGCAAAGGTTTTGATGATGCCCCGATGGGTGGTCGTGACAGCAGACTTGAGTCTGGAATCCTGTCCGAAGGATTTGCTCCCGGCGATGTTCATGGAAATAACGGAAGGCGAGAGAATGAGGGTCTTGCCTACTGTGACGGCGTACGAAATGGTCTTGCCCGTATTGACATTGACATTGATCTGGCCGTCAGGTGAATGAAGTTGAAATGATTTGGCATTGATGACCATACAAATGGTCAACGCCCATAATAAGCATAGCTTTTTTTTCATGTCTATAAGAATAGATTAAAGAAATTGTAGTGTATAAATAAATTTAAATGATGTTTATCAGGTCTGAATGAATCATAGTGCTTTTCCTGGCAGGACTGATACCCTGTTTGTCAACCGGGTATCAGTCCCTGCTTTACGGTTGGGTCTCTCCTTCCACATAGTCTTCTAAATAGAGGTGTTCACCATCGAAGACGGCGTATGTATATTGCCATATCCAGTCTCCGAGGACAATCATCCGTGCTTTGTCGTTCAACCTCAGATCGAGTTTGATATGCCGGTGACCGTAGATGAAATAATCAATATTGCTATGAGTCTTCAAATATTCTTTAGTGAAGCACACCAAGTATTCCTTGTCTTCACCCAGGTAAGGAGTCTCCTTGCCATCCGCCCGTTTCAGCCTGCTGTGCTTGGCCCAGTTCAGTCCCAGAGCCATTCCCCAGCGCGGGTGCATCGCATTGAGAAGGATCTGGCAAGTACGGTTATGGAACATTTTCCGCAAGAGTTTGAACTGATTGTTAGGGTCACCTAATCCGTCACCATGGGCGAGGAAGAATATTTTGCCGAAAATTTCTGTCGTAATCGGTTTGTGATGTACGATCAGTCCACATTCCTTTTCCAGATATCCATAAGTCCAGATATCATGGTTGCCTGTGAAGAAATGAACCTCTATGCCACTATCCGTCAACTCTGAGAGTTTGCCCAGGAACCGTGTATAGCCTTTAGGCACGACATATTTGTATTCATCCCAGAAATCAAACATATCTCCTAAGAGATAGATGGCTGCGGCTTTGTCCTTAATACTGTCCAGAAAACGTACCAGGCGTCGTTCCTGGGTGCGGTTGTGAGGGATAGCCAGTGAGCCCAGATGGGCATCGGATAAAAAATAGACATTCTTTCTCATTTGTCAATGGTTTGAAGTTGATCTTTCCGAGTTCTGAGAGGTTTCCACTTTGAATAATCCTTTATGACGGGCAGGGATATTTCTGACCGGCATGATAAAGAGACTTGAAAATCAGTTGAATCCCAGTTCCTCCCTGGCTTCTTCCGACATCATGCTCTGATCCCACGCAGGTTCAAAGACAAGGTTGACATTGGCGGATTTGACGCCCTCAACACTTTCAACCTTCGTGCGGACATCTTCCAGGATGAAATCGGCAGCCGGGCACGATGGCGCCGTGAAGGTCATATCTATATTTACACTCGAGTCGTCCTTGACATCTATCTTATAGATCATGCCCAGATCCCAGATGTTCACTGGAATTTCAGGATCGTAAACGGTCTTGAGGACATCTACAATCCGCTCTTCGATTTTAGTCTTTTCTTCTTGAGTCATTTCGCGCTCCTTTTTGAGGTTTATCCAGCCCATGTTCTTAACGGATGGATGTGCTGTTTCATGCAAAGATAGAAATAAATTTTGAAATACCGGTGGCAGAAGTCAAAAAACATCTGCTGGCATCTTTCTTATGCAGGGAAGATTAAGGGTGGTTTGCCTGCAGAGACGACGATCCGTGGGGAGTTTGGATCATAGTCTGCCCATTTCCCGATAGGAGTAGTATTGTCCGTCACAGATGATGACATGGTCCATGAAGAAAATCCGCATCAGGCTGCAGGCTTTCTTCATCCTGAGTGTCAGGCGGTCATCTTCGCAACTTGGTGTCGCATTATTGCTCGGATGATTATGGCAAAGTCCGAGGATAGTAGCGTGATGGAGAAGTGCCTCTCGCATGATTACCCGGATGTCGACGGCGGTCTCTGTAATCCCTCCGTGGCTGATCGATTCCGCCTTGATCAGTTTGTAATTCTGATTCAGCAGCAGAATCCATGCCTCTTCTACATCAAGGTCTTGCATACGGGGATGCATGTAATTATAAACAGCTGTTGCTGAGCCGAGTTCCTGGCGTTCTTCGGCTTTTTCCAACTGACGTCTCTTGCCCAGTTCACAAGCTGCAAGGATAGTGATGGCTTTAGCTGGCCCTATTCCCTTAAACCGGGTTACGAGTTCGTGTATTTCTGCTTTCCCCAGAGAGTTCAGATTGTTATGATAAGCCTTCAAGACCGTTTTCATCAAGTCTACGGCGCTGAGGCTTGGCGTTCCGGAACCGATGAGGATAGCCAGCAGCTCCGCATTGGACAGTGCTGCCGGACCTAGCCGCTCGAGTTTTTCACGTGGCCTGTCTTCTGTTGCCCATTCCTTGATGCTTAATCTTGCAGAGATACGCTTTGTAGGAGTCAGATCTTTTTGCTTGTCCTTATCGGAAGGTTGGCAGGATGCCGTTTCTTGAGGACCTTTGTTCTCCTTTTTGCTTTGGGGATGATTGGGAAGGAAGTTGGACGGTCGGTCCAGAGGAAACACCTCCCGGATGGAATCCTTTTTTTTCATAGTATCAGATATAAGGTGAGTTTCTGTCCTTCCTTTTGGTAAGGAAGAATATTATTGTCTTTATAGTGTTGTGTTAAATTTTATCGGGATAGAAAGACCCTGATGCCTGAGCCATTCTATTTGTAAAAAGTGTTTTGATAAGCAGCAAATTCTCCTTTCTTGCAAATACATCTTTGCCACCAGGCTTTTAAGAACCCACAACCGTAGCCCGTCAGTTGAACGTATGCTGCAATCCCTGCAAGGATTCCGATGCGGAAGGAATGACTTGCCCGCCATCCGTCAGCCAGGATGAGCAGGTAATAGGCCGCAAGCGGTAGAAGCGGTATCCAGATCAGTAGCCGACATTTCGTGAGGAAGCCGATGAGGCATAGCAGGAGTAAGCCGATGACACCAGTGGTAAAGGCTGCCGGGAGAAGATGGACGATCTTCAAACTCTCAGGGTATTTCTTATAGAGATTGATGCGGGCGATGCCACTATTGAATACCTGTTTCCAGAACTTTCTGAAATTGGTACGGCGTTTGTGCCATACCCAGGCCTCAGGAAAGAGTCGGCAGTGGTAGTGATTTTGGTAGATGCGGATGCTGAAATCAATATCCTCTCCAAAACGCATGTGCGAGAATCCGCCTAAATTCTGATAGACCTCCCGGCGTACTCCCATATTAAAGGAACGTGGATAAAACTTATCCAGTTTTTTCTTCCCCCCCCTGATGCCTCCTGTTGTAAAGAAGGAAGTCATGGAAATGGAGATTGCCTTTTGCAGGGGAGTGAATGATGCTGAGGCCCTGTCGGGTCCGCCAAAAGCATCAGCAGGCTCCCGGTCGAGTTCTTCATTGACCGCCTGCAGGTAACCGGGAGGGAGAGTCACGTCACTGTCCAAAATGATCAGATAGGTACCTTTGGCTTGTCTTGCTCCTTCATTACGGCTTTGCCCCGGTCCGGAATTCTCTTTTCTGAAATAATGCAGGTCCAGTCTTCCCTGGTAATGATTGCACACTTGTTCGCAGGAAAGGGTAGAGCCGTCTTCTACTACGATGACTTCAAAATCGCTGATGGTCTGATGGATCAGGCTGTCTAACAATTCGCCAACCTCTTCAGGGCGGTTGTATACGGGAATAATAATGGAATATTTCATACAAAAGACAATACGGGAAACAGATGGAGTGGTATGATCAAGGCAATGGAAAACAGGATTCAGATAATAGTGGTAGTAAGCAATGCCCTCACTTGGCTTGATGGAAATGGAAACTTGAAGCCAGTATAGAAAAAATAAAGGATGGCATCATGCCCGCCGGTATTACCCGACTGTCAGCTGCTGCTATCCTGTATCCTGAAAGAAAACGTTTATGCGTTAACGCGCCCTAAATAACTGCCGTCACGGGTGTCAATCTGAATGGTGTCACCCTCATTGATGAAGAGGGGTACACGGACTTCTGTACCTGTTTCCAACTTAGCAGGTTTTGTGGCATTCGTGGCGGTGTTGCCCTTGACGCCAGGCTCGGATTCGACTACCTTCAGATTTGTCTTTACCGGCATTTCTGCAAGGAGGATTGTGCCATCAGAGGTATCTGTGACTACTTCTACAATATCTCCCTCTTTCATGTAGGCTGCCCCGTTGATCTGATGTTCCGGGATAGGAATCTGCTCAAAAGTTTCCTGATTCATGAAGATGTAGCCGGTACTATCTTTGTACAGATATTGATAAGGACGACGCTCGACACGCACATCATCCAACTTGAAGCCGACCTGGAAAGTGCGTTCCAATACGCGACCATCGGCAATGTTTTTCAGTTTGGTATTCATAACAGTATTACCTTTACCCGGTTTTCTGTGTTGAAAGTCAATACATGTCCAAATTTTACCATCCATACGGATACAAGTTCCGATTTTAATTTCCTGTGAATTAATCATTGCTGTATATTTATTTGTAATTTTCTTAAGCGTTTGCAAAGTTACTTCTTTTTAAGAAACAAACAAAGTAAATATAAAAAAAATACTAATAATAGCGCTAAAAGCCCGCAAAAACTTGGTTGTTTCGAAAAATATCCGTACTTTTGCAGCCCAAAGCGGTGAAGTGGGTACATGACAAGTCATGCTTTATCGGTTTTTGCTCATGAAATTATAAATTAAAAATAATAAAAATGAAAAGAACATTCCAGCCTCACAATCGTCGTCGCGTGAATAAGCATGGCTTCCGCGAGCGTATGGCAACAAAGAATGGCCGCCGCGTTTTGGCTTCTCGCCGTGCTCGTGGCCGTAAGAAGTTAACTGTTTCTGACGAGAATCACGGTAAATAATCCGTTTCTTGCCGGTGAAGCATTAACCGTTTAAGGTTAAAAAGAAAGAAGTAGAGGTTGATTCTTTGCTTCTTTCTTTTTTTTGTCTATCTTTGCACTGTGGATAGAATCAGGCAGTCGGAGAACAGTTCCTGTGTGTGCTGGCATCCTCAAAGTCGGAAATACGAGTAAGAACCATTATGAAGTCAAAGAAATTCTTCAGTAAATTCTTAAGCCGCTATTTATGGGGGAACCTGGCTGCGATGGCCATGGTTATCTTCCTGCTTTGCCTGGGTGTGAAATATGGAATAGATATCTATACGCATCATGGAGAGGCTATTCCGGTGCCGAATCTGCTGCATAAGGATTTTAATGATGCCCAATATATTCTCAAGGGTGTGGGCTTGAATATTGAAGTGAGCGATACGGGATACGTGCGCTCTCTTCCCCCGGGATGTATCCTGGCTCAGAACCCGCCGGCCGGTGAGCATGTGAAGTCAGGCCATATTATCTATGTGACGATCAATGCGTCTCATTCTCCTATGATCCCTATTCCTGATGTTATCGACAACTGCTCTTTACGTGAGGCAATGGCGAAGTTGACGGCTATGGGCTTCAGGCTGGGCCAACCTAAATATATTGCCGGTGAACAGGACTGGGTGTATGGCCTTCTGGTAAACGGACGCCAGGTTCATGCGGGGGATAAAGTCAGCGTAGATGCACCTCTCATCATTGAAGTGGGGAATGGAAAACTCCCTGCTTCTGATTCGATCGACTATGTGGATCCTTCAGAAAATGACGAAGAGTCCCCGGATAATAATGACCAGGATCCATTCCAGGAAGTTCAGGGGACTGATCCTACCGCACCTTCGGCAGAAGATAATTCTCCTGCTAACCAGACGAATTCTGGAAATTAAAAATCCATGGGATGAATAGAACGACTAAGGAGGAAGTTGGAGAATGATTTCAAAACAGAACGATAAGGATCAGGAAGCTGGAAGGGGTGAAGGGCAACTCTTTGAACACTGGAAAATTGAGGTTGATGCCGGACAGCAGCCGGTCCGTATTGATAAATTCTTGAGTGAACGCAACCCTTACCAGAGCAGAAACCGCATACAGAATGCTGCTGATGCAGGTTGTATCCGCGTGAACGGCAAACCTGTAAAGAGTAATTATAAGATTCGTCCTGATGATCAGATTACACTGGTACTTGACTACCCCAGGCATGAGACCAGCATCGTAGCTGAAGATATTCCTATTCATGTGGTATATGAGGATGAGGATGTGCTGGTGGTCAATAAGCCTGCAGGAATGGTAGTCCATCCAGGGGCAGGCAATTTTACAGGGACGCTGATCAATGCCATTGCCTGGTATCTGAGAGATATGAAGAACTTTGATGCTAATGACCCGGAAGTGGGACTTGTGCATCGTATTGATAAGGATACAAGCGGCCTGCTGGTCGTGGCGAAGACCCCGGAAGCTAAGGCTTCACTGGGGAAGCAGTTCTTTAATAAGACGACACACCGGAGTTATAATGCCTTGGTATGGGGCAACTTTACGGAAGAGGAAGGGCGGATTGAAGGTAATATCGCCCGGGACCCGCGGAACCGTCTTCGTATGAAGGTCTTTCCTCCGGACAGCGGGATAGGGAAGTGTGCGGTAACACACTATCGCGTGCTGGAACGTTATGGCTATACAACACTTGTGGAATGTGTCCTGGAAACAGGGCGTACACACCAGATCCGTGCTCACATGAAGAGTATTGGACATCCGCTTTTTGCCGATGATACTTATGGAGGGATGGAGATCCTGCGCGGCCAGCGCAGTTCTGCTTATAAGGCTTTTGTGGAGAATTGCTTTAAGATCTGTCCCCGTCAGGCACTCCATGCCAGAACGTTGGGATTTGTCCATCCTCGTACCGGCAAGCAGATGGACTTCACCAGTGAATGGCCGGATGATTTCCGACAACTGATAGAGAAGTGGAGAAACTATATTCATGGAAATGCTAATTTCTGAATGACTTATTTCTTGATCATTGTTAACGATTAGAATTAATATTGGAATAAAAAAGACAAACCTGATGGATGGGCGTTACTGGAATTCGCAGTTCCTTCAGGTCATCGATTAATATATTATAAAGTTATGGAAAATTTAAAGAGAACGATTGCAATCGTGTGTGGTGGTGATTCCTCTGAGCATGATGTCTCTCTGCGCTCAGCGCAAGGACTGTACTCTTTCTTTGACAAAGAGCGTTATAACATTTATATTGTAGACGTAAAAGGTACTGACTGGCACGTTAATTTTGAGGATGGAGAAACGGCCGGGATCAATATGAATGACTTCTCTTTTAAGAAGAAAGGAAAGACCGTGTTCTTCGATTACGCTTATATCACCATCCATGGCCAGCCGGGCGAGAACGGCGTAATGCAGGGTTATTTTGACTTGATCAACATGCCTTATTCTACAAGTGGTGTGCTCGTTGAGGCTTTGACTTTTGATAAATATGTCCTCAACCGCTATCTTCGGACTTTCGGCGTACATGTGGCTGACAGTATCCTGCTTCGACGTGGGGAAGACTATGATGAGAATAAGATTGCCCGGCAAATAGGAATGCCCTGTTTTGTCAAACCGGCAGCTGATGGCAGCAGTTTCGGAGTGTCCAGAGTGAATAATGCAGATCGTCTGGCTCCGGCCCTTCGTTTGGCTTTCATGGAAAGCAATGAGGTGATGGTGGAAGGGCTTCTTTCGGGCATTGAGATTTCCCAGGGAGTGTATAAAACCAGAGAGAAATCAGTGGTCCTTCCTGCAACGGAAGTAGTCAGTGAAGATGAATTTTTCGATTATGCAGCCAAATATAATGGAAGAGTTCAGGAAATAACCCCTGCTCGTCTCTCTCCGGAAACGACAAAGGCTGTAGCTGCTGAGAGTTCTCGTATTTATGATATTCTCCATGCAAATGGTATTATCCGGATAGATTATATCATCTCAAAGGATAAAGATGGAAAAGATCAGGTTAATATGCTTGAAGTGAATACTACTCCCGGGATGACGACTACCAGTTTTATCCCTCAGCAAGTAAAGGCTGCAGGCCTTAATATCAAGGATATCCTCAGTGATATCGTAGAAAACCAGTTCTGAAAATATCCTATAGCTAAAGAAAGCCCTGGAGTAATACATTAACTTCAGGGCTTTCTTGTCTGGTCCTTGAGTTCATCAGATTCCTTCTTCTCAGAGGTCCAGCAGGTTGACAGCTACACGGAAATATCCCTTGTTAGCTTCCGGATTCCACATGGCCTGGGAAGTTATCGGCAAATCGTGTTTGGCAATCTTTAATTTATAGGTGCAACTCAATCTTATATCATTGATGCCATTGGATTTACCATAGAAGTTGTCATTCGTATTCTCTTTATAATTATGGAGAGCGAAGGCACCTCCTACAGAAGCGTCTACCTTGAATTGGTCATCTTCATAGAGGGTATATGCAGCTTGAACCCAGGAGGAATAGATATTTTGCTTGTCAGCAGTTCCGCGGTCACGTCCAGCAAGAAGGGTCGTCCAAGTGAGCGATAGTGGGATCCCCTGCTTGGCGAAATTGTATCCGAGAGCAGCATCCAGGAAATGTCCTGTATTATGGCAATTGTAATTAAAATACCGGTATTGCTTGGCCCCTTCAGCCCATATTCCGTCAGAGAAATTATAAATATCCCATACGGCGGCACTGAATCCCCCAAGATTATAGGAGGTGTACCAGTCGAATTCCTTGTAGTTTCCGTTGATTTGCATCCCTCCCCAAAGTCCAAATCGCAGATGATTTCCATTATCAGAAATAGCAAACTCATTGTTGAAGGTCAGGCCTTTGGATACCTCGCCACCTCGCCACAGGTGGGAAGTTTCCATACCAGCTACATAATGGAGTTTTTGAGCTTTTAAGGTGGTTGGTAATGTGATGACGGCAAGCAGGCATAAAACTTTTATTATTGTTTTTTCCATGATAAGTATTCTTAAAAATCCTGATTCCTAAAGTCTTTTGATAACTTGTGAACAACTTTCGTTTATGGTGGTTAAAGTCCCACTTAGGGATAACAGAAATTCAGCCTGTTCCTGATCTTCCTTAACGGTATGATTTAATTACAGATCAGACAAATATCTGTTCCCCCAAGTGTTTGCAAAAAAGGTCACCTGGTGGTTGTAGACAAAAGGATTAAAAGAAGGTGCAGAAATGCCATATATATCCTACGCCTGCAGCCAAGACTGCGCCGAAGATTGGGCCTAAGATAGGCACCCATGCGTAACTCCAGCCACTATCCCTTTTCCCCTTAATGGGCAGGACCTGATGAGCAATACGAGGACCCAGATCACGGGCAGGGTTCATGGCATATCCGGTAGGACCACCGATGGACATACCTATAGAAACGATGACCATAGTTATCGGAAATGCACCTAAACCACCCATTGTAGCGAGATTCTTCCCTGCATCAGAAGTGTAATTCTGAGGGAGCAGACAGATGATAAGTAGGACCAGGACAAATGCACAGATAGTCTCAACAACAAAAGCTCGTCCGTTGTGGCCTTCTATGGCAGGCATCGTACAGAAAATAGTCAACTTACCTTGCGGGTCATCCGTAACATCAAAATGCTCTTTGTAAACGACATATACTAAAATGGCACCAAGAAAAGCCCCTACTAACTGGGCAATAATGTAAGGAATGACATCAGACCAGGGGAATGCTCCCGCTGCTGCCAGTCCGATAGTTACACAGGGATTCAGATGTGCACCGGAATTATGGGCGATAAATACGCCTGCCATAACGGCGAATCCCCATCCGAATGCAATGGTAATCCAACTTGGGCCATAGCCTTTGGATTTTTTTAATCCTGTGGTTGCACAGACTCCATCTCCTAAGAGAATCATCACCATCGTCCCCAGAAATTCCAGGAAACATCTGTACGTTAATGAGTAATCCATCATATAAATGATTAAAAGGTTTACAATTTGATCTTACTATCTTTTGTTAAGGTGCGTTTCATGGCATCAATCCAGCCAGCTTTCTCCTGGGCGATCTGATCGGTATTTGCATTCTCCGGTTCAAATTTGCGTTCAGCCTGCCATTGATTTTGAACTTCATCAATGTCTTTCCAATATCCGACGGCCAGACCTGCCAGATAAGCAGCACCTAATGCGGTAGTTTCCGTAATCTTCGGGCGGATCACCTCTGTGTTGAGAATGTCAGCCTGGAATTGCATCATCAGGTTGTTACGGGATGCACCCCCGTCAACTTTTAGTTCCTTGACTTCATTTCCAGTATCGCGGACCATAGCATTGACGATGTCATACGTCTGAAAAGCGATCCCTTCCAGGGCGGCACGAGCAATGTGGGCAGCCGTGGTACCCCTGCTGATACCGCAGATAACCCCTCTAGCATATTGATCCCAGTAAGGTGCGGCGAGTCCTGTCAGGGCAGGTACGAAAAATACGCCTCCTGTATCAGGAACCTGAGAGGCAAGAGCTTCTATCTCACTGGAAGACTTGATGATACCCAGCCCATCGCGGAGCCATTGTACGACAGATCCTCCTACGAAAATAGAACCTTCAAAGGCGTATTGTACTTTATCTCCTATTTTCCATGCGACAGTAGTCAACAGGTTATTCTTGGAAAGGATAGGTTTATCTCCCAGATTCATCATCAGGAAGCAACCTGTACCGTATGTATTTTTCATGGATCCCGGTTTGATGCACATCTGGCCGAACAGAGCTGCCTGCTGGTCACCGGCAATACCGCAGATAGGCACTTCATGAGCAAAGATCGTGGTCTTGGTGGTGCCATAAACTTCTGAGCATGATTTAACTTCGGGCATCATAGACATAGGAATCCCCAGCATATCAAGCAGCTCCTGATCCCATTTCATGGTGTTGATGTTGAACAGCATAGTACGGCTTGCATTCGTGACATCAGTGATGTGCAATGCACCTCGGGTCAGGCGCCAGATGAGCCAACTGTCGACATTGCCGAATCTCAGTTTGCCCTCTTCTGCACGTTTACGGGCTCCTGCGACATGGTCGAGGATCCATTTGATCTTTGTCCCGCTAAAATAGGCATCAATGATTAATCCTGTCTTCTTGTGGACCATATCCGTTTTGCCATCAGCTCGCAACTGGTCACAAAATTCGGAAGTGCGGTGGTCCTGCCAGACAATAGCATTGTAGATCGGCTCTTCAGAGTCGACATCCCATACAATGGTGGTTTCACGCTGGTTGGTGATGCCGATGCCTGCAATGTTTTTACCGTTGATGCCAATTTTAGAGATGGCTTCGGCAATCACAGACGCCTGGACTGCCCAGATCTCGTTTGGGTTTTGTTCAACCCATCCCGATTTTGGGAAATACTGTTTGAATTCTCTTTGTGCAGAGGATTTTGATTGACCATTGTGATCGAAAATCATTGCTCTCGCACTGGTTGTGCCTTCGTCAAGAGCTAGAATGTACTTGTCTTCTTCCATAATCTTAATATAAAAGTGGTTAGTAGTTTTTCCTTGAATTAGATACGATTGCCGTGTTTTCTACAATATAATTGTAAGACTTTAAACTTTATTCAGGATCATCTATACTCCGCTAAGTATTGAAGATCCTGAATGGGAGTTTATCGTCAGGGAAGTGTTGAAGAGATGAGTGTTTATCCTATTGTTTTACACCATTCAACTCTTTTGTCTTCTCAACGTCCAACGCCTGGGCGATGAGAGAGATCGGATTCTCCACCTTGTAACCGGTGGACATCTCGATCTGCCATTTGCAGGTCTCGCAGTCCGTTGCAACAATCTCCGGATTCACCTCTTTAATCTGTTTGAACAGCAATGTTCCGATTTTCTGAGAATTCTGATAGTTCTCTTTCTTGAAGCCGTAGGTTCCTGCAATACCACAGCAACGGGATTCGAGCACAGTGAAATCAAGCCCTGGAATCATCTTCAGGAGTTCAATACTGTATATGGCCCAGCCCATTCGTTCCATGTGACAGGCTGTATGGTAAGCCACCTTTTTCTTGAAATCCTTACGGAAAGCAAGTTTGATCTTCCCCGCTTCAACAAGTTTGTAAAGGAATCGTGTGGCCAGGGAAATTTGATCTCTGACATCATCATTGTGGATGTCCAGTAAGGCTTTGTATTCGTCACGTACCGTGAAAGTACATGTAGAACTGGTAGTCAGTACAGCCTCATTCTCCTTGATGGAGTCACGCATGGAGTTGATGTTAATCTCTCCCTGTCTTTTTGCCTGATTATAGAGACCGTTGGCGATGAGGGCGACGCCGCAGCATTTTTCCTTTTCCAGCAAGTTGACTCCATATCCGACCGCATTCATGACTTTTACGAAGTCCTTACCCAGTTGAGGATAGTTATAGTTGGCATAACAGCCATGGAAGTAGCTGACGTGGTGAGGATATTTTGTCTGTTCAGCCTCGTGCTTTCTGTACCATGATTCAAACTTTTCGTGACTATAAGATGGAAACTGACGGTGCTTGTCGATCTTGAAAGTAGAATCCAGCACTTTCTTGGTGATACTCAGTCCCAGGGAGAAGTTGACAATAGGGGCGAATGCGGTAGCCAGTCCTCCGACGAAATCCGTATTCGCCAGCATCCGGTCTCTTAAGCCCGGTCTGTGTGTGCTATATTTGATACGGGCAGCCTGGATAATATCACCGATTTTCACTCCCTCCGGGCAGGCTATTTCACAACGTTTGCAATTGAGGCAGAGTTTCAGCATTTCATCGAAATACTTCGGATTTTTCAGCCGGTAGCGTTCTGTGTCAGGGCCATCCTCTTTAGGACCACGGTACTTTGGCTCTACTGCTGCTACCGGACAATAGACCGTACAGATCGTACATTTGAGACATTTCTCAAAGTCGTGTGCACTTATGTTTTTTATTTGAGTTTTTTCTGACATGACCTTACTTCTTTAGAATGTTTTCGGCTACTTGTAAACCAGTGAGAAGGGAGACCCCTTCTCCATCGGCAGACTTGACGGTATTATGACCATTGAGAACCAGTCCGGCAGCATACAGGTTGTTGACCTTCTTGCCATTTTTCCGGACAGTGAAGTCGGAGCCCGTTCTGACACCATATTTCATATACGGTTGAGCCTTGAAGATATTCTCTTCAGCCCATTGCGTTCGGTCCTCAGAACCGTCTACATCAAGGTCAAAAAGTGTTTCGAATACTTTTTTATAATTTGTGTTCAGGTCTCCACTGAAGAATGATCCGGTGGCGAGTACAAAATCACTTGCCTGAAGGGGCTCGTCCTGCAGGTTTTCTGTATACACACTGTTGAGTTTATCGTCAGAGAAATCACCTCTTACCACTTTGTTTTGCTCAAGGAACATTCCTCCCATGGACTGGAAATACTGACGGAGTCTGGTCTGAATCAATACTCCCGGAACAGATGGTGGCATG
This sequence comes from Segatella asaccharophila, assembly GCF_054687055.1. Lineage (NCBI taxonomy): Bacteria > Pseudomonadati > Bacteroidota > Bacteroidia > Bacteroidales > Prevotellaceae > Segatella > Segatella asaccharophila. The sequence continues at coordinate 99,095 of NZ_BAACAN010000010.1, forward strand.
GTCGCCGCGAAAGTGATCTGTGCATGAACGTATTTTCTCAAGAGGTTTACAGCAGAGAGATTGGCGATGCCCAGGACTGCCGGCAAGATGACCAGATCCTGTGCTTGGCTGATATGGTTGATTTCGTCAGCGATTTTTTTGATATTCGTTTCATCATCCAGTACTTTTGCAATATTGGTGGCCCTCATTTCTGAAGGATTTTCCCTCGCATATTCAAGTTCTGGTGTTGTAAAGGTTTTCAGTAAGGCTTTGATGCCTTTCTTCTCCAGGTTATCAATCAGAAATTCTACCGGAAAATCCAGAAACCCACGGATATTTGCTACGATGACTTCCTGTTGTGGAAACTGATCCGGTGTTTCAAGAGAGATCATGTTTTCTATGGTCAGCCATGTAGGTTTTGCAACGCCAATAGGGGAGAGGCGGAAATGATTTCTTCCAGTTTGCCCTTTGACTCTGATTCCGGCAGTATTCAAAAGCTCCTGAGCTTGATTCGCAAGGATATTCAATTGTGCGGCCCCTATTTTGGAGTAAGGGTGCTCCGGGCCGAGTTGTTTGACAGCCTCTAGCGGGTTGTCAATGACGTTACCCTGTTCATCGTAACCCAGAAGATCAAAAGAGCCAGAGTTAAAATGCAGACTACTCTGACCAGCGGCGGCGATCATGACTTTCTGTCCTTTACTTGCCAGCGAGATTCCACAGGCAAGTCCACTGAGTCCTCCCCCGATGATGATAGTATCATATTTCATTTCTGATCCTCCTTTTTCTTTGGAACTAATTGGTTTAATCCGCACAGTCCTTCATAGATTTGTGACATGAATTGTCCTTCTTTCAACGTCTCTCCCCAAGCTACCGGATACATTCCTTTCCAACGTTCGGCAATAAAGTTAGCCAGATCTTGTTCACTTTTCTCAACCTTGAGTTTTGCGACCTGACAGAGAACGTTTGCTGCCCTGCAGGCGCAGAGCTCTCTCTGGCATGTTCCCATTCCCATCCTTGTATGGCGGCGCAACTTAGCCAGGTTGTCGGTATTCAATTTGTCTACTGCATATTTCACTTCTCCCACGCTGACCTCTTCACATTCGCATACCATCGCCCTGTCTTCAATTTTCTCGTGAGGAATATTTTCTGTGAGCGTGCCATGCCGTCCTTTTTGGACGAAGAAAGTATAGTTATAAGGATCCGGCTTATGGTCGTTTTCAGCCTCTGATCCTGGCAGGAGAGTCGTTGCTGTTTCACAACGCCTACTGATACCCAGTTTTTTACAGGCCAGGTCGGTAGCCTGTTCGGCCATGCGTCTGTAGGTCATCATCTTACCCCCTGTGATCGTAATGAACCCAGCCAATCCGTCACGCGTTTCATGGTCAAGGAGAACGATACCGCGGCTGATACTTCTGCCGGAAGGGTCGTTATCTTTTGCAACCAACGGCCTGACACCAGTATAAGCACGGAGAATCCTCGTAGAAGCTAATGCCGGAGCCATTTGTTCGCCTTCAGTGATCAGCGTGTTTACTTCTTCGGGAGTAACTTTCAGATGATCGATGGTTTCCACCGGCACCCGGTCACTTGTCGTGCCGATTACACAGACAGCATCGTCCGGGACAAGAATGTCTGCATTGGCAGGTTTACGACAACGGTTAATGACCATATTGTTTACGCGGTGTCCGAAGATTAAGAGTGATCCTTTGGCCGGAAACATGTTGACTGTTACGCCGGCCATTTTTGCAATGAGGCAGCCCCAGCTTCCGGCAGCATTGATCGTCAGTTTTGAGTGCACTTCACAAGTCTCGCCCGTTTTATGGTTACGGAGTCTGACTCCCTTGATGCGTCCGTTGTCAATGAGGAACCCAATGACTTCGTGATAAGTCAGGAATCTGCACCCATGTCGTTTTGCGTCAATGATGTTGGCTGTAGAGAGCCGGAAAGGGTCAATGGAAGCATCCGGGACTCTGACAGCTCCTATGAGGTCAGGATTGACTGCCGGTTCGATCTGTTTCGCATATTCAGGATCAATGATTTCAGCATTGATGCCGGCTTGATGACAAGCTTCAACGAATTTCTTCTGATAATTCAGGTCATCTTCAGGCAAGGTAATGAACAGTCCATCTGTGGGATCAACACAATGGCGTGCGATCTTCCTGAGAATCATATTCTCCTGGATACATTCCTTGGCCGATTCGGGGTCTGTGACGGCGTACCGCGAGCCACTGTGGAGAAGACCATGATTACGGCCGGTAGCACCGTTCGTAAAGTCCCGCTTTTCCACAAGCAGTACTTTCAAGCCGCGCATTGCGCAGTCCCTAGCGGTTCCTACACCGGTAATGCCTCCGCCGATGACGATGACATCATAAAGATTATCTGTAAAATTCTTCATATCCAAGTCAGTAGTTTTAAGGTCTATGATAAGCTTCGGAGCGGTGATTATGCCTTCCAAGTTGTTTCCAAAGATAAGTTCTAGACTTCATATTACTTTAATACGCAAGTAAATATCTTTCTTTTCGAAACAAATATAGTTTCATTTTCCTTTATCGCCAAATTAATTAACTTTAATTTGCCAAATTATACGGTTATTAATAAGTTATATCGAATAAATAAAGAGAAATGTTCTTATATGGAACAATACTACTTCTTCTTAACGGGAATGTATGACGCAAATCAGTCTTTTTTATGGGTTTCTCCTATTTTAATAAGAATATTTGTTAAATATAAGGTTAAAAAAACATACTTCTTATTTAGTCACTAAAAAAAAGGCTAATTTTGTAATTGATGAACTTTGAAACGATGACAAGATACCGCAGGGCGGTTATTTCTATGTCATTTCGGAGGTTTGATAAAGTTCTTACTTTGCCTGATCCTGTATTGTGATTTGGCAATGACAGATGCAAATGAATCATAATATGACTAAAGAAGATAGGCAAAGTCTAATACTGAGCCAATTGATGAAACAGGGGTCTCTGCTCGTTTCTGATATGGCTTTAACACTGGATGTTTCTACTGTAACGATACGTAAAGACCTTACGGAATTGGAAAAAAAAGGGAAACTTTACCGGAGTCATGGTAAGGCTATTATGATCAATCCTTTTGCAAATAACCGCTCGATCAGTGAAAAAGGGAAAATTTACCAAGAAGAAAAATATTGTATAGGCCGTGAGGCTGCCCGGCTAATTACAAAGGATGATTCTATTATCATTGCTTCGGGGACGACTGTCCAGGCTTTTGCAAGAAGCATCAAACCTGTTCATCGTCTGACTGTCGTTTCTGCTTCTCTGCCTGTATCTGAAACTCTGGCTACCAATGAAGACATTGATGTCATCCAGTTAGGTGGCAATCTCCAGCATAGCAGTCTCTCCGTAATAGGTTCTTACAGCGAGTCTTTCTTAAAGGATTGTTTCTTCAGTAAATTATTTATCGGAGTGGATGGCATTGATGTTGAGTGTGGATTTACGACGACAAATATGGGTGAGGCAAAGCTCAATCAGAAAATGATAGATTCTGCGCAAAAGACCATTGTGCTTGCAGATTCCTCAAAATTCGGCCGTCGTGGCTTTGCCAAGATAGGCAATATTGATGATATAGATATGATCATAACAGATTCTCATATCGCACCTTCTCAGAAAGAAAAGATCGAAGGATTAGGCATTGATTTGATTATTGCAAAGCCTGAAACAGATCTGGAAACAAAAAACATTTAAATCCCCTTACATAATATTTTAACATTTTATTTCACTATGAATGTACCTTCTGAATTCGATGATATACGGCCTTTTGAGCCGGAAGAATTACCGGCAGTGTATGAAAGGTTAATCATTAACAAACAGTTTCAGGCTGTTGTCAAGTTCTTGTATCCCGATGTGCCTTTTGAGAAAATAGCAGAAAAGATGCGCACGTGTAGGACGAATATAGAATTTCAGCGCACGTTCTGCTATACATTTCTGGAAAAACTCCTGACGGACACAAGCACCGGCTGTGAGATGGATACCTCTGAAGTGGATAACAGCCGTTGTTATACTTTTATAAGCAATCATCGTGATATCGTGTTGGATGCAGCTCTTCTGGACAAGTTGTTGCTGGATGAAGGCTTCCCTACTACCTGTGAGATTGCCATTGGTGATAATCTGCTGAACCTGCCGTGGGTTCAGGACATTGTCCGTGTCAACAAATCATTCATTGTGCGTCGTGGCCTGATGGCCCGTGAGCGGTTACAGTCAAGTAAGGAATTGTCCAAGTACATGCATTTTGTCATTAACCAGAAACATCAGAGTGTTTGGATCGCACAGCGTGAAGGGCGTGCCAAAGACTCCAATGATTGTACCCAGGAGGCCGTACTGAAGATGATGGCTATGGGTGGTGAAGGGACGATCATTGACAGTCTGATCGATTTACATATTGTTCCTCTTTCCATTTCGTACGAATATGATCCTTGCGATTTCCTGAAAGCTAAGGAATTCCAGCAGAAAAGGGATCAGGAGGGATGGCAGAAAGGGGATGATGATGATATTATCAGCATGAAAACAGGTATCCTGGGGTATAAGGGGCATATTCATTATCATGCTGCTCCGTGCCTGGATGACTATCTCAAGACACTTGATCCCAAGATGAAGAGGATGGACTTACTCATAAAGATTGCTATGCATATTGACCAGGAGATCCACAGCCGTTATATGCTTTATCCTGATAATTACATTGCGTTGGATGAATATGAAGGCAATGATGTTTATGCTTCGCATTATACAGCAGAGCAGAAAGAGGCTTTTGATGATTATTTGAACAAAAAACTGGCAAAGATAGATCTGCCGAATAAGGATGTCGTTTATCTTCGTGAGCGCATGCTTACCATGTATGCGAACCCTGCCCGTAATTATTTGGCAACGAAAGCATAGAGTTTGTGATCTGCGGGATTGAGAAACGGAGAAGGCCAGGGGATTTTTCATCTTCTGGCCTTCTTATTGGTTGACTCTGATTTCTGTTTCCTATGGATCAGGTGTCTTCAGAAGCATTCGTCATGATTTTTCTTCATTCCTTGTTTATAAAAGAACGGAATGTCGTTCCACGTCAATGACGAAAGCATGAGCTGGAAATTTCTTCCCGGAAGTTGTGTTGCATCGGTTGATTTCTTCTAAGACGGATGTTGATTCCTTTTCCGTGGTAAAACAGAAGAACAAGATAGAGTTTGTCTTAGCATTGTCGGATTTCTCACCGAACCAGTTCATCAGGTGTGATGATTTGTCATTTTTGTATCCAGTGATGTCGACGGTACTGAATCTTTTCACTCCTGCCTGGTCAAGCAATTTTGCGATACGGTCATAACTTTCTTTGATACTTAAGATAACGGTTAGTTTCATAATGTGTCATTTTACTTTGTTTTTGAGCATCTTGAAATAGAGCAGGGGAACCACGATCAAAGTGAGGATGGTGGAAGTGATGGTTCCTCCGATGAGAGAAATAGCCAGTCCCTGAAAGATTGGGTCGAAAAGAATCACTATCGCCCCGATGACTACTCCGCCGGCCGTGAGTAAGATAGGAGTCGTGCGTACAGCTCCTGATTCCACAATGGCCTGTCTGAGCGGGACTCCCTTTTTGAGCCTGAGGTCGATAAAGTCAATCAGCAGAATGGAGTTGCGCACCATAATACCCGCCAGGGCAATGAAACCAATCATTGACGGTGCACTGAAATAAGCCCCCATAATCCAGTGTCCCAGGATAATGCCGATGAGGGATAGTGGTATTGCTGACAGTTGTACAAGTGGCGTGATAAAATTCTGAAACCAGGCGACAATCAATACGTAAATGATGATCAGCACGAAAAGAAAAGCGATTCCCAAATCACGAAATACATCGTAGGTGATTTTCCATTCTCCGTCCCATTTTAAGGTGAAGTTATCTTCATTGGCCGGTCGTCCTGTATAATCTTCATGAAGATGATAACCTTCAGGCAGTTTGATCTTGGATAATTTCTTAGAAACGGCCGTCATGGCATAGATGGGACTTTCCAGTTTCCCAGCGACATCAGCAGTCACATACACGACCCTTTTCTGGTCTTTGCGGGATATACTTTTGTCCTTCAGTCCCTTGGTAACCTTTACCAGGTCTCCTATGGGCACAGCCAGACCTTGCGGGTTGATGACCTTGAGATTGAGCAAGTCTGTAAGGTCAGAACGGTCTTTTTCCGGTAATTGCAAAACGATGCCGATAGGGTCTATACTGGATGGACGGTGTAAGTCTCCTACGGTCATTCCCGACAGGGCAGATCTGATCTCCTGTAGTATTTCACTTTCAGGTATGCCGAGTCTCATGGCCTTATCCTTGTCTACTACAAATTTATATTCTGTTTGATCTGCTTCGACAGACCAGTCCACATCTGCAACGTTGGCAGTATGGGAGAGCAGCATTTTTACCTGACGGGCCACGTTCCTTTGCTGATGATCATCCGGTCCATAGATTTCGGCAACGATAGTTGACATGACTGGAGGTCCCGGCGGAACTTCTACAACCTTCACATTTGCATGATATTTCTTGCCGATGGCCTGGAGTCCCGGCCGCATAGCTTTTGCGATGTCATGGCTCTGTTCCCGGCGCTTTTTCTTGTCTACCAGATTTACCTGTATATCGGCTACGTTATCTCCTGATCTCAGGTCATAATGCCGTATCAGTCCATTAAAGTTAATAGGTGATGATGTGCCGGTGTAGGTCTGATAGTCCGTTACCTTGTCATTCTGGCTGATGTATGTCCCTAGTTCTTTCGCCACGGCAGCCGTACGTTCCAGACTTGTTCCTTCCGGCATGTCTATGATGACCTGGAATTCATTCTTGTTATCGAAGGGAAGCATCTTGACAGGTACTGATTTGGTGAAGAAGAGCATGAAGGTAGCTAAGAGGATCACCGTTAAAGAGAGCATGAAGGCCCAGCGTCTTTTCCGGCTTTGGAGCAAGGGGCCGATGACACGGGTATAGGTCTTGTAGATCTTTGTCTCATGCAGTTCCGCCGTAGGGTCTTTCTTGTTGGCATTGTCTTGCTTTTTCTCCTTGAACCTCAGGAAATGATACCCGAAATAAGGGGTCAGAGTCAGTGCTATCAACAGGGAAAACGTCATGGCTATAGCGGCTCCTATAGGCATAGGGCTCATGTAAGGTCCCATCATTCCTGAGACGAATGCCATTGGCAGTACAGCTGCGATGACCGTAAGTGTGGCTAGGATGGTAGGGTTGCCTACTTCATTGATGGCAAATATAGCAGCTTGAAGGGGAGGCAAGTTCTGCATCTTGAAATGCCGGTGCATGTTTTCAGCAATGACAATAGAGTCGTCTACGACAATACCGGTTACGAATACCAGGGCAAAGAGTGTGATCCTGTTCAGGGTGTATCCTAAGAAATAGTAGGCAAACAGGGTGAGGGCAAAAGTGATCGGCACAGACATGAACACGACCAGACCTCCCCGCCATCCCATGGCAAGCATGACAAAGAGCGTTACGGCAATGATGGCAATGATCAGGTGCAGCAACAGCTCAGAAACTTTCTGAGAAGCTGTGGCACCATAGTTGCGTGTAATGTTGACATGAATATCATTTGTGATGACATTTTCTTTCAGATGCTTTACCTTAGTGATGGCAGCCTCTGCAAGTTTCATGGCATCTGCTCCCTTTTTCTTAGCTATAGAAACTGTTACGGCTGAATAGTCATCCGGCATTTTCGCCTTTTCTTTCGCATCTGCCGCTCCATAACTGAAAGATACATATTGCCTGGGATTTTCCGGGCCATCCGTCACCTTTGCTACCTGGTACAGGTAAACCGGCTGGTTATGGTCTGTACCGACAATCATATTCCTCACATCGTCCTTGTCGCTGAAGAAATTCCCAGTCCTGACGGAGTAGACCTGGTCACCAGTGACGATGTTTCCCTCTTCTGCCTGGGCATTATTCGCTTGGAGAGCCTGTGCAATGGTCTCGAAATCCAGATGACTTTCCGCCATTTTATCCTTGTCGAGGATAACTCTGATCTGGCGGTTTTGGCCGCCAGTAATCTTGACTTGTGCTACATTAGGTATTTTCTTGATTTCATTCCCTACTACCTCTGATACTTGCCGCAGTTCGTATCCGCTCATCTTGTTGCTCCAGAGCGTGAAGGCCAGGACCGGGACATCATCGATGGACCTTGACTTGATCAAGGGCATCGTTACTCCCTGTGGCATGTGGTCCATGTTCTTCATGATTTCATTGTATAATTTTACCATGGACCGTTCCGGGTCCTGTCCTACATAAAATTGTACAGTAAGCATCCCCATTCCATTCATGGACGTGGAATATACATGTTCGACGCCCTTGATGTTGGATACGATTTTCTCCATAGGCTGTACCACCCTGGATTCTGTCTCCTGAGGGCTTGCTCCGGGGTATCCCAACATAATATCGGCTGTAGGGACTTCTATTTGAGGATCTTCTTCACGGGGGATGAAATAAATACTGAATATGCCGAGAAGCAAGAAGGCAAATACCAGCAGGATGCTTAGTTTTGACTTGATGAACGCATTTGCTATCTTTCCTGAGATTCCATGTTCCATAGCTGTTTGAATTAGTTCGTTACGGTAATGTTTTGTCCGTTGTAGAGTCTCCTGTTCGTGTTTTCAATCACCCTGTCATCACTGTTTAGCCCGGAAAGCACTTCTACCTGATCTCCCAGAGTATTACCAAGGCGTATCCAGTGTAATATGGCTTTGTTCTCCTTATCAGCAACATAGACCCCAGTCAATTGGTCTTTCGTTATGATGGATGATTTCTTGATAAGGATTCTGGGCATTCCTCCATTCTTTGTTCGACTGGGAATATAGATGCTGGCATACATCCCAGCACGTAATTTCGCTTTATCTTTTGACCCTATTGATATTTTTATTTCATACTGCCCGCCGGTCATCACCGCAGATGGGCTTAATTCACTGATTGCCCCGTTGATCCGGAGACCGACGGACTTGATGGCAACTTTGACAGGATCGCCAAGGTGAAGGGATGTGATGTAACTCTCAGGAACGGATGCCGTGATTTCCATATTTCCAGATTGTTCAATGGCTAACAGAGGCATGCCTGGAGTGGCTATGCTTCCTTCATCCACCATCTTTTGGGTGACTACGCCTGTGAAGGGAGCCCGGATATGTGTATAGGCAAGCATCGATCTTACTTCCTGAAGGCCTTGCCGGGCCATTTGTAAGCGAGCCTTGGCAGAGATGTTCTTGAGAGCAATATTCTCCAGTTCTTTGTCGGAAACACTTTTCTGCTCATGCAGTGTCTGGTATCTCTGATAGTCATGCTGTGCATCTTTAGATGAAGCTGAGGCTTCTGCAATCAATGCTCTGGCCTGGGCTTCCTGTGCCTGCAGATCACTGCTGTTGATGATGACAAGTGTTTGCCCCTGGTGAATGACATCTCCTTGCTGGACATTAATCTTGGTGATGTATCCCATAACCTTTGTGCTGATCATAGCCGTCTGCTTGGCTGAGACCATGCCGCTGACAGACATTCCTTCGCTATTTGTACTTGTGGGATAATAGGTTTGTACCTGAATGGGCTTTGTCTTTTTTTTCTGGCTGGGTCTGGATGCACATGAAGTGAGGATCCCGATCAGAATCAAATATGGAAATATTCGTATTTTCATTGGTGTAATATTTGATGTTCATTAATGACTGGATGTCAATAGGTCCGTATAATACTTGGTGATGTTGTATGACATGATCGCCTTTGCCCGTTCGATCTCTTGCTGCGAGAGTTGGGCCTGTGACATAAGCAGGTCGGTGGTGCTGGCCAGGCCTTCCTTGTATCTGTTACGGAGAATTCTCAATGCTTCTTCCGCCTGTTCTACACTAGTGTCATACTTCTTGATCTCTATCAGGAGATCATGGAGATCGCGTAATGTCTGGTGCAATTCTTGCTGTTTCTCATCCAGGAATAAGTTCAATTCCTGTTTCTTCTTTTCAGTCATATAGCCGGCTGATCTGATTTTCCCTTTATTCTGATTCCCGTCGAACAGGGTCCAGGAAAGGGAGATTCCGGCCAGGTATGAGCTCTTATTGAACCCGAATATTTTAGGATCATTGAGTTGATAACTGCCGAAGGCATTGATCTTGGGCAAAAGGGCCATGTGAGCAGATTTCTCCATCATTTTTGATGCTTCCAGAGCCGTCGTCATAGCCATGACATCTGATCTCGTCCCGGAGAGAGTCGACTGGTCAGATTCTGTCAGGACTTGTTTCAGGGTATCCGTAGTGTATTGATCCGGTGCCTTCAGTTTATTTTGGTTTCCCGTCAGGATATTCAGTCCTTCCGATGTGTTCAGGATGCCGCTTTCTGCTTTAGCCAAAGCACTTTCTACGGTGTTCACCTGTACTTGTGCGTTTAACACGTCAGATTTCTGCACAAGGCCTTGCTTGTAAAAATTTGTGACCGACTGGTGGATCCCTTCTACATCTGTCATTGTCTGTTTCAAGATCTGTTCTAGTTGGTATGCAAATTGCAACTGAGTATATGCTTTTTTTACTTCGAAGGTAATATATTCCTTTGTATAAGCCAGTTTGTAGGCGTATGCTGTCCGTTGGAGTTCAGCTCCTTTTCGTGCATACATCCTGTCAAGATTGAGGATAGGGACCTTTGCCTCGATCGATGTTCCATAGTTAAATGTCGCACCAGGATGGTTTAATCTGGAAGGTTCGAAATCCTGTGCAGTTGCAATCCCCTGCTGAAGGAGGAATCCAAAAGCATTCAGGGGATTGTTCGTACTTGTTGCCGTATAGGAAATAGATACCTGAGGCAGGAAGGTCGCATCGGTTTGCTTATATCCGGCATCGGCAATATTATGATCAAGTTCTGCTATCTGTATGTTGGCATTCTGCCTCATTGCGTACGAAACAGCATCGTCCATGGAGATGTACTTCTTGTCTTGAGCTTTTGCCGCTATGGTGCCAGCCAGGAAAGAACTGATGACAAAGGCAAAGATTTTTATTTTTTTCATGTTCTCTTTGATGCGTATGGTGAATAATCAAGTGAGCAGTAGATCTTGTACAGCCTTTTTGAATCCCTTCTTTGACATTACCCCTACAGACTTCTGTGGATTCCCATGTAGGGGAATGAATAGTACAGAAGGTATGGATCTTATCCCGAATGCGGCAGCAAGTTCTGGTTCCTCCTGAGTGTTGATTTTATATACATAGATGCGGCCTGCATATTCTTCAGCCAGTTCTTCCATAATCGGACTGACCATTTTGCATGGTCCACACCAGTTGGCATAGAAATCAACTATAGCAGGTTTATCGCCCAGGTATTTCCATTCCGTCGGATTCTTTTCGTAATCAACTATTCTCTTTAGGAATTCTGATTTGGTTAATGCTATTGTTTCCATATTAAATGTTGTTTTCTGATTTGACTCATCTTATCATCTTCCTCAAATCCTGTTTCATTTCTTTGGCTTATAGGGTTTGATCACGTCTTTGTAAACTTGTTTCTGCCTGTTTCCCATCGAGCATCCTCCTGTTCCGCAGCACGACAGATTCAATAGACCTTGCAGAAAAAGCAGAACTCCAAGAAAATTGATGATGCTCTCTTTCATTACTGAGCCGAGTATAATCAGCGCCAGCCCAGACAATAAACGTATAATCCGGGATATGCTCCAGTTCCCGGTTATTCGATTCTTCCAGTTTGATTCGTTCTCTTTCATATTCTCTTTCTTTAATGAATTGAGTTTAACTTGATTCTAATGGATATATGTTCCATTGGAAACAACGCAAAGGTAACGTATATTTTTCACTTATAAAAATTTCCAGAGGAAAGTACATGAAAGAGCGAGAATATTTGTTAGTTTTTTTATTATATTAACAACTGTTTACGTATTAAGGCGCCTTTATGGCAATTTTTTCTTCAATAAAAGGAGAAATGCAAATTTCTTTTATTCAAAAATAGAGAAGAAAAGAAAGGTGGAGAAAAAATACCGGCAAAGGTAATGAGATCCGTTGTCTTTCTGAAATGGTTTAACGAGGTAGGGTGTTTTAAGGGGGAGAGATGCCTTAAAGGGGAGGGGCATTTTTATTTCTCCGCAACACATTCCATTTCAATAAGCCATTCAGGTCGGCATACCTTTGCATGAACGATAAGGTGCGGAATAGCCGGATAAACTTGCATCATGAAATTTTCTGTTGTTTCTGCATCTGCCTCATCACGGAGATAAATGATAAAATATTTGATGTCTTTCATGGTTGCTTTTCCATCTGCCAGCAGAGCACCGATATTTTCCAATAGTCGTGCCGTCTGTCGTGTGATGTCGCCCGGATACATGACTTCTCCATTTTTGTCGATACTGGCTGTACCGGATATGAAGCATTGTTGCGTTCCGTTCAGGGTAACTTTCGTCCCCCTTTCGAAGGCTACTCCATAGTCCTGGGTGGGGTTAAGGTGATCCGGGGCTTTTAAATATTGCAGGTCTTTTCCTGCAATATCCGGACAAGTCAGGAAGTCCATGGCGACACTGGCTTTTGGAGAAGAATATCCTCCGATTCCTGTGCTGGCTATAAAATGGGTGTCAGAGGTAAGGCCTTGTTGGCTAAAAACGACATTGCGGGCTTTTACAATTTCAGGATAATTGACATCAATGTCTCCGACATATATCCAGGTACGTATCAGATTTTTTGCCAGGGTCATGTCTGTTCCCTTCAGACTCTCTATATATTTTTGGAACAGGAAGAGGGTTTGATCATAGGGTGTTTTTCCTTCAACTTCATGGTCCGTGAGTCGAAAACTCTGGAAGATGAAAGGATTGGCATCCGTGGAGGTCTGGACGAGCAGGGCGATTTTAGATTCATCCAGTGGCGGTTGCTCAATGATGGTGCTTGCCGTCTTTGAGAGGAACTCCGTAAACAACAAGGATCTTTTCAACTCTTGGTATTGGTTAAAAGCATCACTTAGGAAAATTTTAGTATAGCACAGGTGCCGTCCTTCGGATTCTTCAAAATCGAGATAACTGCCGAGGGCCAGGTAAAGTTCTCCGACACGTTGTGAGAAGAGTCCTCTGCTACGAGGTGAAAGGATAGTATATTTGTTATTCATGTTCTTTATGAAATAAATTTTTGCGTTTACAAAGATACAGCATTTATGGCATAAAAGAATATTTTCTGTTTAGACAAAGCCGAAAATACTTGTTTTTGGGGATAGGTAAGGTCAGTGGCAGAATAAACACACTTTCTTTTAGATCATCAGGGGTTGGGAACTTTGATAAAAACAAGAAACAGATACCCTAACTAATATTAAGAATATCTGTTTCTTGCTCATCCGAGGAAACGTATTTCACATAAAGAATTACATTATAGGGATTCTAGTAAATGCTTGATGACCACTTCTGCAGAAATCTCACGGTTGGCAGCTTCAGGAATGACGAGGCTATGGTTGCTTTCTATCACCTCATCGGTAACGATCAAGCCACGTCGGACAGGTAAACAGTGCATGAAATAACCTTTATTGGTCCAATTCATGTGTTCGGAGTCAATGGTCCAACTCCTGTCATGGCTTAGGATTTTACCATAATCACCGGGATTTCCGACACCTGGACAGCTCCAGTTCTTTGCATAGACAAAGTCTGCTCCTTCCAAGGCTTTTCGCTGGTCATATTCGATCTTTGCATTTCCGGCAAATTTCGGGTCAAGTTCATAACCTTTGGGTTGAGTAATCGTGAAATCGACATCAGCAGCATTCATCCATTGTGCAAATGAATTGGGAACAGCCTGCGGGAGGGCACAACAGTGCGGAGCCCAACTCATGACCACTTTGGGACGCCTGGTCTTCTTATGTTCTTCAATCGTGATGAGATCAGCAAAAGCCTGTAGTGGATGTACTGTCGCCGTTTCCATAGCAAAGACCGGACGACCGCTGTACTGTACGAATTGGTTGACAATCGTTTCTGCATAATCGTAATCCCTGTCCTTCAGCCCTGCAAAACTGCGTATGCCGATGAGATCACAGTAACAGCCCATGACCGGAATGGCCTCAAGCAGGTGTTCGCTCTTATCACCATCCATGATGACACCACGTTTCGTTTCCAGTTTCCAGGCTCCGGCATTTACATCCAGGACAATAACGTTCATCCCTAAATTCAATGCCGCTTTTTGGGTAGAAAGGCGAGTGCGCAGACTATTGTTGAAAAAGATCATCAGCAGTGTTTTGTTCTTCCCTAAATTCTGGAACCCAAAACGGTCCTGCTTTACTTTTTCTGCTTCGGCGAGAGCTTCCTTGAGGTTGCCGATATCTTTTACATTAAAGAATGTTTTCATTATGTGTTTAATTTATGTTGTCTAGGATGATTTCCCGTCACTGAATTTTATGGGCGTATCTGACCGTGTCCGTCAATGAGCCATTTATAAGTAGTAATTTCCTCAAGTCCCATGGGCCCCCGGGCACCGAGTTTTTGGGTGCTGATACCGATTTCAGCACCCAGGCCGAACTGTCCTCCGTCCGTAAAACTGGTAGCTGCGTTGACATAGATACAGGCAGCGTCTGCTATAGCCTGGAAATGCTGGGCAGCAGAAGGATCTTCTGTGATAATACATTCGCTATGTCCACTGCCGTAGGTGGAGATATGTGCCAAGGCTTCATCTAAAGATGCCACTGTCTTGATACCCATGGCATAGTCAAGCCATTCTGTACCGTAAGTTGTCTGGTCAGCATGGAAGAGCAGGTTCTCGGGATATTTTCCCTTCAAGGCTTCATAGGCCTTGTCATCTGCGGAGAGTCTTACCTGGTGTTCGGTGAGAGGCTGGCAGAGCAAGGGTAGTTCTGAGATCCGATTCTCATGGATAATCAGACAGTCTAAAGCGTTACAGACACTCGGGCGGCGGCATTTGGAGTTGTTGATAATTGCTTTGCCGATGTTCAGATCACCTGATTTGTCAAAATAGATATGGACGACGCCAGCTCCCGTTTCTATAACAGGAATTTTAGCCGTTTCACGTACAAAGTTAATCAGTCTTTTACTTCCTCTGGGGATACAGAGATCCACATAACCTACTGCGGTAAGCAACTCACTAGTAGCTTCATGTGTTGCTGGAAGAAGGGTGACAGCGTATGGGCTGATATGAAAATGCTCCAGCACATCATGGATCATTTTTACTTCCGCACGGTTCGTCTGGTCTGCATCCTTTCCCCCCTTCAAGATGCAGGCATTGCCACTTTTAAAACAAAGGGAAAACACATCGATGGTTACGTTCGGCCGTGCTTCATAGATCATTCCGATTACTCCAAAAGGTACGCTGATGCGTCTGAGATGGAGACCGTTGGGACGGATGCTCTCTTTTGTGATCCTGCCTAAAGGCGAAGGGAGGTCAGCTACATGGCACATATCGGAAGCAATGTCCTGCAGTCGTTTATCCGTCAACTTCAACCGGTCATACATTGGATTCTGAGCCCCCATCTGTTTGAGGTCAATGGCATTGGCGGTTAAAATATCCTTTTTGTGCACCATAAGAGCTGTTGCTACTGCATTCAGGACTTGATTACGCTGGTCGTCGGACATCAGCCCAAGGGATGTGCTGACGGTCTTTACTTTCTTGAAAGTGTCTTCTAATTGCATTTTTCTTCCTCTTTCTTATGTTGTTGATCACTATTGTGTTTGAACAAAAAGGTCAGGATGACAGGGAATCTTTAGGAAGGACAAAGTGTGGCACGACCTGTTTTGTCCTTTCATGGAGGTGCCAAGGGGACTCATTCCATATAAAGATAATCGTAATGGATAAGGGGCTTGATGTCATGTGCTCCGATGTTTTTCCGGGCTTCGTCAGCAGAATATCCACTTCTTCCTACAGCAATCGTTATTCCTTTATTGTCGATTACATCAATAATATCACCCTCTTCAAAATCACCTTCAATGGCCGTCACGCCCACGAGCAGCAGACTGGTAGCCTTGTCTCCTTTCAGGGCTTTTGCTGCATCTTCGTTGATGAAGGCACGGCCTTTGGCAAAACTTTCGCTGTGGGCGATCCATTTTTTGACCGTCGTGGTCGGATTCGGATTAGGCCTGAACTCTGTGTGCATGGTCTCCTGAGGCCTGTTGGCCAAATCTACGAGGATGTTTGTTGTCTTTCCGTTGGCAAGTATTACTTTGATGCCTTCTTCTGCAACACATCTGGCAATCCTGACTTTGGTGATCATGCCCCCGCGTCCGAAATCACTCTTGGTATCCTGAATGTATTCACTTAAGTCATGATCATAGTTGACCATAGGGATGACGCGGGAGGTGGGGGAATTCGGGTCACCATTATAGATGCCGTCTACGTTTGTGAGGATAACGAGTGTCTTTGCTCCCATCATGGAAGCGATGAGACCGGAAAGTTCATCATTGTCCGTGAACATCAGCTCGGTTACGCTCACGGTATCATTCTCGTTGACAATGGGCATGACCCCATTTTCGAGCATCACGGTCATGCAGGAACGTTGGTTAAGGTATTCTTCCCGTGTGGAAAAACTCTCTTTCATCGTGAGAATCTGCCCTACAGGGATGTTGTATTCACGGAAGAGTTCATTGTAAAGACTGATCAATTTAACCTGTCCGACAGCAGAATATAACTGTCGTTGGGCTACGCTGCCCAGTTTCCGGTCTATATCCAGGTCATTATGGCCACTCGTGATCGAACCGGAAGATACGAGGATTACCTCGTATCCGTTCCGTTTCAAAGTTACGATCTGGTCGACAATGGCCGACATCCGTGTGACATCCAGTTTCCCATCATTTTGGGTCAGCACATTGCTGCCCACTTTGACTACTATTCTTTTTTTCATCTTTTATCTTTTCTTTGTCCTTCTCACGGATCTCCACCCTGCGGATCTTGCCGGAGATCGTCTTGGGAAGTTCATCGACAAACTCGATGATCCGGGGATATTTGTAAGGTGCAGTTTCATGCTTGACATGATCTTGCAATTCCTTGACCAATGCAGGCCCAGCTTTAGGCTTATAGGCTTCAGATAAGACAACAGTGGCCTTCACGATACATCCTCTGATCTTGTCAGGCACTCCCGTTACGGCACATTCTACTACTGCCGGGTGTGTCATCAGGGCATTCTCTACTTCAAATGGGCCGATGCGGTAGCCGCTACTTTTGATGACATCATCGATACGTCCTACATACCAGTAATAGCCTTCCTCATCACGCCAGGCCATATCACCGGTATGATAGAATCCATCATGCCACACTTCTCTCGTTCTGGCTTCATCCCGATAATACCCCTTAAACAAGCCGATCGGTTTCCCGTTGAGCGTATTGATGCAAATCTCGCCACGTTCGCCATCTTCACATTCCTTTCCGTCAGGACGGAGCAGACATACATTGTATTGGGGGTTGGGCTTTCCCATGCTTCCCGGTTTAGGGGTAATCCAGGGAAAAGTACCTAAGGTCATTGTCGTTTCTGTCTGGCCAAATCCTTCATGGATATGCAATCCGGTACGTTTGAAAACCTCTTCTTCCACGGAAGGATTCATCGCTTCACCAGCCGTAGTGCAATATTCCAGACTGCTCAAGTCATATTTGCTGAAGTCTTCCAGGATCATGTAGCGGTAGATCGTAGGTGGAGCACAGAAAGAAGTGATATGATACTTGGACATTGCTGTCAGGATCTTTTTGGCGGTAAACTTCTCATGATCAAACACGAAAACAGCTGCTCCGGCAAACCATTGCCCGTACAGTTTCCCCCATACGGCTTTCCCCCATCCGGTATCAGCGACGGTCAGATGGATACTGTTTTCATTCAAGTTGTGCCAGAATTTTCCTGTTGTCAGATGCCCTAAGGCGTAAAGAAAATCATGTGCTACCATTTTGGGTTCTCCACTCGTGCCACTGGTGAAGTAGATCAGCATGGTGTCCTCATTGGAATTGACATATTCCGGACGGCGGAATTTGGGTGCTTTAGGCCACTCTTTGTGCCAGTCGTGGAAAGGCTTGGGGACTAGAGGACCTACGGAAACCAGTACTTTTACACTGGGACTTTCCGGCATTGCCTGCAGGACCTGATCGACGACATACTGGTCGCCAACACAGACGATGGCCTTGATGCTGGCCCGCTGATTGCGGTATTCAATGTCTTTGCTGGTTAGCATGTGGGTTGCCGGAATGGCGACAGCTCCGATCTTATGTAGTCCCAGCATGCACAGCCACCATTCATACCGGCGTTTTAGGATTAGCATGACCTTATCACCACGTCCGATACCCAGTTTCTGGAAATAGGAGGCTGTCTGGTCTGTCTGTACTTTCAAGTCTTTATATGTAGACCTGATTTCTTTTCCTTTCTCATTCGTCCAGAGTAAAGCGAGTTTATTGGGTTGTATTCTTGCCCATTCGTCCATGACATCATAGGCGAAATTGAAATTTTCAGGTACGATGAACTTTAAATGTTCCTTGAAATCTTCCTCTGAAGAAAAGTGAGTTTGCTTTAAGAATCTCTCTATCATTTTATCTGTAATGATGTTGCGTCATCTGATGACGCAGTTGGTTTAAAATAGCTCCTTACCGTCAACATTATTCAATGACAATATCCAGGAAAATAGCGGATTGGCCTTTAAGGGCACGCATGCAGTGTGGATGACGGCCGTCATAGTAAATACTATCACCTTCGTTGAGGACCATGACTTTGTCGTCAATGGTGATCTCCAGCGTCCCGGTGATGACCAGGTCAAATTCCTGCCCGTTAGTAGTATTCTTACTGTGGTTTTTATTGTCTGGCAGTGGGTCCACCTGGGCAATAAAGGGGTCAATTTTCCTTCCTCTGAATCCTGAAGCGATACTTTGATATTTGTAGTCGTCCCCACGGTCG
Source organism: Segatella asaccharophila (assembly GCF_054687055.1). Taxonomy (NCBI): domain Bacteria; kingdom Pseudomonadati; phylum Bacteroidota; class Bacteroidia; order Bacteroidales; family Prevotellaceae; genus Segatella; species Segatella asaccharophila. The sequence goes on from NZ_BAACAN010000010.1 coordinate 117,908, forward strand.
ATCTCTGGTCCTTCACCTTTACGGGTAATATAATAACTGCTCATGTGAGGCTCTTCCCCGAAAAGCAGTACTTCGAGATCAATGCCGTACCTTTTGGAAATCTTTGATAATCTGTATACAGAAGGATCGGCTTCTCCAGCTTCAATCTTCATATAGTGATCTACGCTGATTCCGCAAAGATCTGCTATTTCCTGTACAGGGATATTGAGCACCTCTCTCAGTCCTTTCAATCGTTCCCCAATTTGTTTAATAGCTTCTTCCATAATTGTTGTTTTAAAAGTTATGTTTGCGAAATTACGAAATCTTTTCCGAAGATTTCTTTTGATCAGTTGCTTTTTTTCTACAAGATGAAACAAAATCAGAATTATTGCACAATCTTGGCTAAGTGTGTAAATTCTCCTTGCACAGATTGCTTTCTGGTGTGCAGTTTCCGCAGAGACTTCTCTTTTCTGTGTTTAGGACTTTCCGGAGCTTGCGCCCGCTATCCCTGTCGATGATGCTTTTCAGTTAGTCGTGGGAAGAAAGGCCTGCTTTCAGTCCGTGGATGACAGCGCTGGTAAAACCGGCATGCTCCATTGCGTTGAGGCCTTTGATCGTTACTCCACCAGGAGTTGTAACCTGATCGATGGCTGCTTCTGGATGCATATCTGTATGCTGGAGCAATTTTACGGCTCCTTCTACTGTTTGTGTGACGATTTTTGCTGCCTCACTGGCTTTAAATCCCAGTTCAACCCCTCCTTCCGCGCTTGCGCGGATATAGCGCATCGCATAAGCAATGCCACAGCTTGCCAGAGTCGTTCCTGCAGCGAGCAGACTTTCTTTAGTGATGAGACTCTCTCCAAGTTCGTCAAAGAGATCCGTGATGGTTTTTATCTGTTCTTTGTCGGCACCCTGTGGAACGATAAAAGTCATAGATGCCTTTTCTGCAATGGCAATATTGGGAATGACCATGAAATACGGAATGATATTTCCGTTTTTATCCAGCCAGCCGTTTATTTGAGTGGAAGAAACGCCGGCAGCAATGATGATCAGTATTTGCTTCTTGTAGTCCAGGCTATCTTTGATTTCCCCTAACACCGTTTCAATGATGTCCGGTTTGACGACGATGGAGACAATGTCAGCTTTAGCGGCTACAGAATTTTCTGTCGTAACGCTTGCTCCCTCTTTTGCATAATGCTCCAATTTGGCAGGTGTGGGATCTGCGACGGTAATATCCTCCTGTTTAAAAGTCTGGCTTCTCAATAGTCCTTCTGCAAATGCGCCCCCCATGGCACCTGCTCCGATAATAGAAATTTTCATACGTGTTTGTTGTTTTTCCCATTTGTTATGATGGGTAAATTGGTCTAATACTTAATAATCGTTTCTCCTCTGCCTTGAGGATTCATTCACAAAGATAATAAAAATAAAGAAAACTCTTATTGCATATCTTTATTTTATTGAGATTAGTGGATCAGACGATTCTCTTCCCTTATCCTTACAGATGTCTTTGCAGATAGATGCTATGGTCAATACACTTTGGAAATTCTTCCTTATAGTGAGACACCATAATAAGAGTCTTGTTCTTTCTTTTACAAAAGGCTTCAATCACTTCTTTGACCATACGCCGATTTGTGTTATCTAATCCATGCAGAGGCTCATCAAGGATGAGGAGTTCGGGATCTTTCACAAAAGCGCGTGCTAGAAGCACCAATCGCTGTTCACCACTGGAGATTTTCAGGAATGGCCGCTGCTCGAAGTTCTCAAGTCCGAAGATGTGCAGCCAGAAACGGCAGGTCTCTAATTCCTCTGCTGTTGGTTTGGCATAAAGTCCTACCGAGTCTTTCAGTCCACTGGCTACAATACGGATGCATTCGAGATTCTTCTGGTAAGCTCTTTGCAGTTCCGGAGATACGTAGCCGATATGTCTTTTAATATCCCAGATGCTCTCCCCGCTGCCCCGGGGATGATCGAAAAGGGTAATATCGCAGGCGTAGCTCTGAGGATTATCGGCACATACCAAACTTAAAAGTGTTGATTTCCCGGCGCCGTTCTGTCCCTGCAAAGCCCAGCGCTCACCATTGCAGACGGTCCAGTTCAGATCTTTCAGAATGGTGCGTTTGCCGTAGATGATATTCACTTTATTCATCCTCACTACTTCATGAGTATGGTATTCCCTTGACTTATAGGGGAGATGAAGGATCTCCTGCTGTTTCTTTTCGCTCAGTAGCTGGGTGGGGGACAGGATAGGACGCGCTGCGTATTCTTGCCTCGTCACTTTCGGATAAACTTTCAAGTTTTTTACTTCTACTACATGAGTAATAAACTCGGGAAGATCGTCCAATTTTGAAAGAATCAGGATAATTTGCAGATGGTGTCCCTTAGCTAGTTGGGAAAGCAGTATTTTCAATTGGGTACGTGTTTCCGCATCCAGTCCGATGAAAGGGTTGTCCATAATCAGTACCCTTGGCTCTGCAAATAGTGTCTCTGCCAATTTGAATTTACGGAGTTCGCCGCTGGAGAGAAGTATAATATACTTATCCAGGAAAGATTCCATTTCAAATAGTTTGTAGATATGCTCTTGCAGTGAACGGCGTTCAGGTGTGTCTTCACCGGCCAGTTGGAATGCTTCTTCGAGTTTCCCTTTTACGGTAGGTGTCTGTTCATCGATCTCCTGTTGGTTCCAGCGTTGCTGAAGATAATAGGTCTTGTCGTTATCTCCACCATAGGAGTCCCTGAAAGTAATATACCGGATGTTATCACACACCCGTTCTTTCTTACTTGGAGTGAAATTATATTCGGGGTCGTGCATTAACAGAGGATGCCTGCCGATGATCATGTCAGCCAACAAAGATTTTCCTCCTCCGTTAGGCCCGACTATGGCTATATGTTCTCCCTCAGAGGATTCAAATTCTACGGGTTCTGCCAGACGCCATTCTGGCATGCGTGGTACGCCTTCATGGATACGGATAATTTTCTGCATTGAGATCTTTTCTGCTTGTTATGAGTTTTTATTAAGTGATAGGAAGCGGTCTGTTGAGAAGGCAGAGACAGGTCTTCCGCGTTGGCTTTATAACTCGTTGAGTACTGTTTCTAATTTTTCAATGAAGAGGTCGGCTTCATCCCTGGTCAGGCAGAGAGGGGGAAGGATACGCAGAATGTTCTTCTGGGCACAACCTGTAAAACAGTGTTGCTCATAGATCAGTTTGCTGCGGACATCTTTTTGGGGTACATCCATGACGACTCCGATCATCAGTCCACGTCCTCTTACTTCGAGGATATGCTTATTGCGTTGCTGGAGCTCCTTTAATTCTTGTATCAGATATTCTCCTACTAGGTGGGCATTTTCCACGAGTCCTTCTTTTTCGAAAACATCAAGTACGGCGAGAGCAGCCGTGCACGCCAGATGATTCCCTCCAAACGTCGTCCCCAGTTCGCCGGGGAATGGTTTGAATACCGGTGAGATAAGCACTCCTCCCATAGGGAAACCGTTGCCAATACCCTTGGCTACAGTGATCAGATCTGGTCTGATGCCCAGCCATTGATGTGCGAAAAACTTGCCGCTCCGGCCATAGCCGCATTGGATCTCATCGGTGATAAGAACGGCGCCATGTTCATGGCAGGCCTTTTGCAATCCTTGGGCAAATTCCGGCGTGGCCATGTTTACGCCACCGACACCTTGTATACATTCCAGAATGCAAGCACAGACATCCCCTTTTGACAATTCCTTTTCCCATGCCTCCAGGTCATTCAGTGGCAAGAAGGTTACATGTTTGTTGGAATTGATGGGGGCCGTAATTTTGGGATTGTTCGTAACTTCGACAGCCAGTGACGTCCTGCCGTGAAACGATTTTTCCGCTGCAAGAATCCTGGTCTTTCCGGTATGGAACGAGGCGAGTTTGAGCGCGTTCTCGTTTGCCTCTGCCCCGGAGTTGATCAAGAAAAACTGATAATCATCATAGCCGCTGATCTTGCCCAGTCGGTCAGCTAATTGCTGCTGCAACGGGTTAATGACGGAATTGCTGTAGAAGCCCAGTTGATGGAGCTGGCGGGTCATCATTTCTATATAGTGGGGATGGCAATGCCCTATACTAATGACAGCATGACCACCGTACATGTCCAGGTATTCCTGATTCTTATCGTCCCAGACCTTACAGCCTTTGCCCTTTACGATATTAACATCGAAGAGTGAATATACATTGAATAGTTTCATTAAAATGCGCTTCCTTTTAAGTTTAATCCTGATTTCTGATCTATTCCGAACATGATGTTCATGTTCTGTACTGCCTGTCCTACTGCTCCCTTGAGGAGGTTATCCAGGCAACTGGTAATCAGAAGTTTATCATCTATTTTGTCAATGTGAACGAGTGCCTTATTGGTGTTTACTACCTGTTTTAAATCCAGAGGCTGGTCTATATAATGCGTAAACGCTGCATCCTTATAGAACTCTTTATACCCGGCAATAATTTCATCACTGTCAGCATCCGTCTTGACAACTTCCGTGGCAAAAACACCACGGGTAAAGCATCCGCGGTAAGGAATGAAATCAATACTTGTATTGAGAAATCCCTGTACTTGCCTAAGGCTCTGCCGGATTTCCGGGATATGCTGATGCCTGAAGGCTTTATAGATACTCAGATTATTGTCCCTCCAGGAATATTGTGTCGTCGTTTGTAACTTTTGCCCGGCTCCGGTACTTCCCGTGATCGCATTGACCGATACGTCTTTTGTGATCAGATGCATCTTGGCTGCTGGGAGCAGGCCTAACTGGATACAGGTGGCGAAGCATCCAGGGTTGGCTACATGCTGGGCTTTCGCGATCTGTGCAGCGTTGATTTCCGGAAGACCGTAAATGAAATCATGCTGCCGGGCTGTCGGATGCTGTGTCTGTGCGACCCTCTCTGGTGCAAGGCGGAAATCTTGTGCCAGATCAATGATTTTTACATTTTCCGGTATGTCATGGGCCTTCATGAAAGCTTCACTCTTCCCATGCCCGAAACAGAAAAAGACCACATCAACCTTATCGAAAGGCATCTCTGACGTAAATCTCATGTCGGTATCCCCATAAAGGCCTTCATGGACATCAGAAACGGCATTGCCGGCATTGCTTTCGCTATTGGCAAAAACGATCTGTACTCCTGGGTGATTGATGAGAAGGCGAATTAATTCTCCACCTGTAAATCCGGCTGCTCCTAATATTCCTGCTTTGATCATGATTCAATCTTATTTTTCATTCCTATCTTAAGTCCGTGTGCCCTTCCTCAATGGGTGCTTTGAAGAGAACTCATTAAATGTTTTTATATATCCTGATCCTCTTTATCTTCTCTTGAGGAATCTCGCCCTTGCTCCACGGAGCTGTCTTTGGGCATAATCAGATAAAGGGCAATATAAAGGATTATTCCTGTAAAGATGCAGGTTATTATGGAGAAGGCTGCGTAGGCAATCCTGATCCATGTCGGGTCTACATCGAAATAATTGGCGATGCCTGCGCATACACCACCGATCTTGACATCTGTCGTTGATCTTGTGAGCCTTTTATTCTTTCTGTTTTCCATATTTCTTTGTCTTTTGAAAGTCAGGTGTTGAGCCTTGACTCTGAATTTGATTTCATTATTGCCGGCCTGTCATTTTATGACCTTTTCTTTTCTCTTTTGTCCTGAGAGGGTCATCCGTGTGGCACGACGGGGAAATCCTGTGAGAATTTATCCTTCTGACGATCAGGATGTGTATTTGCTGGATGCCTGTCCAGATTTTTGGGAATGGATCTTGCCAGTAAAAGGTAAGCGATTATTCCTGGGATCAGTCCGGTGAGCACGGTTATAAGTACAAAGACCATCCTGATCCAGGTAGAGTTGACCTTGAGGTACTCGGCGATGCCGGCACATACCCCACTTACGTTCACATCTTCAGATGATCGGTTCAGCGCTTTCCTCTTTCTGATCTTGTCAGCTTTCTGGAGTTGAGGATTGGAAAATTGTGAGGCAGGATGAATTTTCAGCAAGATCATTATCTTTAAAAAAGAAGTCTACCGGTTAGGGTTTGGATCATTGCTCCGTTCCTTATCTCTTCTCATCCGGATGGATGCCATAATAGACGCGCAGTGGAGTAGAGAGCACTTTGATGAATCCTTTCATCTCTTCGGCTGTCCAGCCATGCTGCATTTCACCATATTCCCCAAGTTTTGATTTCAACAGATCATCGGGAGAGTCGACGCCGACCGTCTCGAAACTTAGAGGACGGAGCTTGAGTATGGCCGTTCCATTGACGTGTCTTTGTGAAGAGACCAGCATAGCTTCAATATCCGGCATGACAGGCTCGAGATACTGGCTCTCATGGAGGAACATTCCATACCAGTTGCCGATTTGATCTTTCCAGTACTGCTGCCATTTGCTGAGTGTATATTTCTCTAATAACCTGTGAGCTTCAATAATCAGTTTGGGAGCGGCGGCCTCAAAACCGACACGCCCCTTGATGCCGATAATCGTGTCTCCTACGTTGCAATCACGCCCGATGGCGTATGCTGCACCTATTTCTTCAATCTTCTGAATGGCCTTTACCTTGTTGTCGAATTTTTCACCGTTGACAGCACTGATCTCTCCTTTTGTAAAAGTAATCTTGAGCTCACTCTCTTTCGTCTGGGTGACATGCTTCAAATAGGCTTCTTCCGGTAGTCCTTTTGCAGAATCGAGAATCTCGCCTCCGCAGATACTGGTCCCCCATATTCCTACATTATAGCTGTATTTCAACTTAGTAAAATCAGCGCTGAAACCATGTGAGTTCAGGTAGTCGATTTCTTCTTTACGGGCCAGGTGGTGATCACGTGTCAGAGTGATGATCTGAATATTGGGACACATGACAAGGAAGGTCATGTCGAAGCGGATCTGATCATTCCCGGCTCCTGTCGAACCGTGGGCGATGGCATCTGCATTGATCTCTTTCGCATAGCGGGCAACGGCTATCGCCTGGAAAATACGCTCGCTGCTTACGGAGATAGGATAACAGTTGTTGCGAAGGACATTACCGAAAATCATATATTTCAGTGACTTCTCATAATATTCATGGGTCACGTCAAGAGTGACATATTGCTTGGCTCCAAGTTGATAGGCGCTTTTTTCGTTTTTCTTCAATTGAGTGGCACTGAATCCGCCCGTATTGGCACATGCTGCGTAAACATCCCAGCCTTCCTGGGAGAGTTTCATAACGGTATAGGAGGTATCCAGACCTCCGCTATAGGCGACGACAACTTTCTTGTTTTCCATAATCTTACCTGTTTGTTTATAATGTTTACTTATTCCTCTTTCACTTTTTTGATCCGATATTTTATGCTTAAAACAGTAATTACATGGATGCTTTGAGCGTGCATCTGCTACTCCTTACTGTCTATTCTCTTGATTCTGTCCATTACCTCTTTGGGAATCTTGACCGGCAAAACTTCCTTTGGGTCGAAGAGCATTGCCGTGCATATACAGTATTTCCGGTGGGTGCGGTGGAGGACATCTACATTGATGCAGCCTTCACAACCTCTCCAGAATGCTTCATCATTGGTAAGATCATTGAAGGTAACGGGGAGATACCCTAACTGGGTGTTCATCTTCATAACGGCAGACCCGCTTGTCAAGGAGAATATCTTGGCATTCGGCCATCGCACCCGGGCAAGTGTGAAGGTAAGTTTCTTGATTCGTTTTGCTATACCGAATCCTCGGAAATCCGGATGAACGATCAGGCCTGATGTTGTGACATACTCTTTGTTCCCCCAGGTTTCAATATAGCTGAAACCGGCAAACTTGTCACCTGAAAGGGCTATCACTGCTTTGGCTTCCTTCATCTTTGTGGCCAAATACTCGTGTGTACGCTTGGCGATACCCGTGCCACGTACTTTTGCAGCCTCTGCGATCGTCTTGAGAATGGTGTCTACATATTTCTCATCTGATGTATCAGCTACCCTTACTATGATTTCTTCCATTTTTTGTAATTAATATGCATGGTCTTTGGCCATTCTTTGATAATTTTGTTCTTTTCTTCTTTATTGGTGTTGGCCGTATGTCGTTCTTACCCTCCCATGCTCGTTATAGACTTGGAATAACTGCCATCAGTTCGTCTGTAATGACTTTTTCGCTGGTATCGTCTTTTTTCACAATGAAGATGGTATCGTCTCCGGCAATTGTCCCCAGTATTTCCGGGAGCCTGGCACTGTCTATATTGTAGGCAATACTGCTGGCATAACCTGGACGGGTCTTAATAACACCGATATTTCCTGAAAAATTCAGAGACAAGAATCCGGGAGACTGCATCATCTTCATCGCTGATTGGGGGCTATGGACACGTTTGTACATGGTCTCGTTTGGTAATACATATACATATTTCCCGTTCATACTGGCGGCTTTGGCTACCTTCAACTGCTTGAGGTCACGGCTGAGCGTGGCTTGCGTAAGTTTGAACCCTTCTTTTGAAAGGGCCTCAAGTACTTCTTCCTGACTTCCCAGTTCTTGACTGGAGATGATCATCTTTAGGGCTTCCAATCTGCTGTCTTTAACTTTCATAAGATGTATTTTTATTCGATGTTGTCTGCAAAAATATAGATTTATATTCAAATAAGAAAATATATTTGCATAAAAATAATAAAAAAGAGAGAAAATGTATTTATATTGCTTGTTTGTTGCATATAAATACATCCGTGACTGTTGAAAACTTGAATCGCTATGAAAACTTTATCTGGACTCAATCCTGCTCGGGGAGCTTACTGGTTTCCTGATCAATGGATCATTTCCGGAATGTCTTAAATTAAAGTTTCTTTTGAACTGGTCTTTTTCAAATCGAAAAACAGATGCAAAGACTTGGCACTGTCCTGAATCGGATAAAAAATAATTGATTCCGGTTTTACCGTTGAGATGAAAACCGGGATCAACGGGTGCTTATAGATGAAGAAGAAACTCAGAATTCACTCTATGCTTGAAAAGGTCAAGGGATATGCTTGTCCATGATTTGGCATAGTTTTCCTCCGCTGTCTGTGGGTCTCTGGATGAGAAGAAAGAAGGCATCCTCTCGTCTCTCTCGGAAGGAGAAAAGGCATTAGCCGGATTCAGCCCAATCCACGTTACCTCTACTGGAGCATAATGCACCATAATGCCACCATAATGCTCTACCAAAATACACTCTTATGGGGTACCAAATACACCCTATCGGTGACAATTGACTGTGGCTGTGGAAGTCAGGTGACAATGACCGAGACGGACGGATTCCTTAGTTCTTCTCTGACTCAATTCGAGAAGAACTAAGGATGGATATTAATGATTGCTGCTATTGCCAAATATCCTCAGAAGATAGAGGAACAGGTTAATGAAGTCCATGTAAAGGTTCAAAGCCCCCAGCAATGCAAGTTTTTGCGCTCCTTCATTGACTTCATACTGGGTAGAGAGTATTCTTTTCATCCTTTGAGTATCCCATGCCGTTAATCCTATAAAAATAGCAATACCGATATAAGAGAGGATATAGTCAAATGCAGCACTTCTCAGAAAGAGATTTACCAGAGTAGCAATGACCAGACCGATAAGTGCCATGAAGCAAATGTTCCCAATGGAACTGAGATCCTTTTTAGTAGTGGCACCATAGACGGCCATTATCCCGAAGGTTCCTGCCGTGATGAAGAACACTTTAGCAATAGAGGTGGCTGTATAGATCATGAAAATGGATGAGAACAGCGCTCCATTGAGGACCGAATAGAGGATAAACATGAAGGTCGCTGTGCCCAGTGAAAGTCGGTTGATGCCGGCACTGACGCCAATGACTAAAGCAAATTCTCCGATGATAAGCCCCCACATGATGGCTGGACTGGTATAGATGGCCCTTAATAGATTCGGGCTGCCGGCGACACCAAAAGCGGTTACACCTGTTATAACCAGGGCCAGCGCCATCCATACGTACATCTTCCGCGTGAGGATAGGGAGCGCCTGGTTCAACTCTCTTGCTTTGCTTTGCTTGGGTTCCTCATAATGATTTAATGAGTTGTACAATTCTTCTTCTGTCATAAATTTCTTCTTTTAATTCCTAATGATAATCTGTGCAAATATAGGGCCATTGTACAGAATAAACAAGAAAAAACATGAATTTTAACTTTTTGATGATCCATTAATGAAAATTAAGAACTTTTGTCTGTTTCTGCCAGATTTGTAATCCTCTGTCGGCCCTATTCATTTGTCTTTACATTCACATTTGCCTGTCTGGATTCCCTGTGAGAAAAAATCTCCGAAAAGTTCTCGTGCATAATTCCAGTTTTCTATGTTGATGCAGTATCTAACCTTAGGGGGAATGATGGTCCCTTGTATTAGTCCGGCATCTTTTAATTCCTTCAGGTGCTGGCTGACTGTGGCTTTGGCTATAGGGAGTTCGTCGTTAATGTCTCCGAAATAACATTCGTTCTGTCTTGCTAAAAATTGCATGATCTGAACTCTTGCCGGGTGACTTAAGGCTTTGGCGAAACGTGCTATTTGTTCAGTTTTGATTCCGTATTTTTTCTCATCCATAGTTGATGTTTTAATTAATTCTTGTCCGTCGGTTTCGGAAACAGGTTGTTTGTTCTTTTTCCGAATGGTGTGAAATGCTGTTCCGATATGCTTTATATATATATGATGTGGGGGAAATCCTTAATGATTGGGACCTGACTTTACTGGATAAAGTAAAACTAGTCATTTCAAGGAGGTTGTATGCCCTTTACTTGTAATTCGCAAATTTACGAACATTGCCCTGGCTTTACAAATAATCGTTGTTAATTTATAGAAAATTAATAGGGTGGAGAGGTAAATGGGCCTTTCATCTTGAAAATCGTAAGCAGTATAATATAATAAGGTGAAGCAGTTCTTTGAATTGATATAAGTCAAGAGTGATCGATTAATTGCGTTTTATTTTAATTTTTTCTAAAAAGATTTGGCGGTTACGTATAAAAGCACTACCTTTGCAACCGCTTTCGGATAAAAACCGGGGGCGGAGAAAAAAGAAAGAGTTCTTTGAAAAGATTTCCATAAAACAGACAGGCAGTAACAA
>NZ_BAACAN010000011.1:0-80003 GCF_054687055.1 Segatella asaccharophila
TGAATCACTCAACTCCAAACTCAAGAGATTCAGAGCGCAACTACATGGAGTCTCTGATCTTCCCTTCTTCATGTATAGAGTTTCCTTAATCTTTGGGTAAACTAACACGGAACTATGCTGGTGCCCCGATAATGCACATATCCGTGTAATAAAAGATGGTAAACTCATTTTGGAATTCAACTGTCGTCTTGCTATTGACAAAATGGACTATTATGTTCCGTTGGAACTCAAAAACATAGAGGGCACGGGAAATGATGTTTTACTTGATGTTTCTTTTACAGGTAATCGTAGGTCTATAGGATTATTAAGAAATTTTGCCTGCTGGAAATTGATGAAGGAATCTGATTATTTTGATACTGTCAATCGTGAGAAATATCGACCTTCTTATCACCATACACCTTTATGGGGATGGATGAATGACCCCAACGGTATGTTTTATAAAGATGGGGAGTGGCATCTCTTCTTTCAGCATAATCCCTATGGATCTCAATGGGAAAATATGAATTGGGGACATTCTGTAAGTACAGACCTGATACATTGGACACAACTGCCTGAAGCCATTGAGCCGGATGGACTGGGTACGGTCTTTAGCGGTTCGTGTGTCGTAGATTCGACTAATACGGCTGGGTTTGGCAAAGGTGCTGTCATTGCGTTCTATACTTCTAATGGTGAGAATCAGACTCAGAGTATGGCTTATAGTACTGATGATGGCCGTACATTCACGAAATATCCAGGTAATCCTATTGTCACTTCTGATGTACCGGATTTTCGTGATCCTCATGTTTTCTGGAATCAGGAAGCTGGTATATGGAATATGATCCTTGCAGCCGGACAGGAAATGCGTATTTACTCTTCAAGAAACTTAAGAGACTGGAGGTATGAGAGCAGTTTTGGACAAGGTTATGGTAGTCATGAAGGGGTATGGGAATGCCCTGATTTGATGGAATTGCCTGTACGTGGTACCAACAAACAGAAATGGATGCTTATTTGCAATATTAATCCGGGAGGTCCTTCTGGAGGTTCTGCTACACAGTATTTTGTTGGACAGTTTGATGGTCATAGGTTTACTTGTGAGTCCAAACCTGAAGTGACTAAATGGCTGGATTACGGCAAGGATCATTATGCTACTGTAACCTTTAGCAATGCTCCCGATGGACGCCATGTAGCTATGGCATGGATGAGTAATTGGCAGTATGGGAATCAGGTTCCGACGAAGCAGTATCGATCAGCAAATACCATTCCTTGTGATCTGGGACTCTATGAATATGCTGGAGAGACTTATGCAAGTGTTACACCCTCGAAAGAATTGCTGAGTCTCCGTGGGAAAGCGATAAGCAGACCTTCCTCGAGTTGTGAGATTTTGGCTACACTGAGGGGAAGTTGTACTTTTACTTTAAGCAATAATAAAGGAGAATATGTACAACTTGCTTATGATGCTAAAGCGAAAGCGTTCTCTATGGACCGTCGGAAAAGTGGTGATACTTCATTCAGTGAACTCTTTCCAGTGAAGACAACGGCACCGGTAAATGGTAAAATCAACCGGCTTCGTGTTTTTATTGATCATTCCAGTATAGAAGTTTTTGATGCTGATGGGAAAATGTCTATGACCAATCTGGTGTTTCCGACCGTTCCTTACAATAAACTTAATGTAAAGGGGAAGGCCAAAATTACGATCTATCCATTGAATAAATAAAATATCTGATTCTTGATTATGAATAAATATAAAAAAACAGCCCTTGTTCCCGTGATGTTATGCTTTTTTGCAATGGGTTTCGTTGACCTTGTAGGCATAGCATCCAATTATGTAAAAGAAGATCTGAACCTGACAGATAAGGTAGCCAATATCTTTCCTTCTCTGGTATTCTTTTGGTTCTTGATATTCTCGGTTCCTACAGGGGTGTTGATGAATAAAATTGGAAGGAAGAAAACTGTACTATTGTCTCTTTATGTCACAATATTATCATTGCTTTTGCCACTCTTCAATAATGGCTTTGTTGTTATGTTGGTGTCTTTTTCTCTGTTAGGTATTGGCAATGCTCTCATGCAGACATCACTTAATCCTCTGGTATCCTCTGTTATTGAAGGTGACGATCTGGCTTCAACACTTACTTTCGGGCAGTTTATTAAAGCCATTGCTTCCTTTTTTGCTCCATATCTGGCGATGTGGGGAGCAACGTCAATTATTCCGAATTTAGGTTTCGGATGGAGGGTGCTTTTTCTTATATATTTCATCATTGGTGTGCTTGCCACTGTGTTGCTGGCTGTGACTCCGATAAAAAGGGAGGTAAAGAACCATGGCGAATATATGTCAGTAGGACATCAGTTTAAGACTTGCTTTAAACTTTTGGGTAAGCCGATCGTCTTATTATCATTTATCGGCATTATGTGTCATGTGGGTATCGATGTAGGTACGAACACCACAGCACCAAAGTTGCTTATGGAGCGATTGGGAATGACTTTAAATGATGCTGCTTTTGCCACGTCTTTATATTTCATTTTCCGTACCATAGGATGTCTCACCGGCTCTTTTTTCCTTCGTGTGATGAATCACAGGTCATTTTTTATCATCAGTGTTACAATGATAGCCTTATCGATGGTTGGTATGTTTGCCGGTACATCCAGAGTGGTACTTTATTCAGCTATTGCCTTAGTCGGATATGGTAATTCAAATGTCTTCTCGATGGTTTATACGCAGGCTCTCCTTTCTGTTCCGGACAAGAAAAATGAGATTAGCGGACTTATGATCATGGGACTTTTTGGTGGAACGGTTTTCCCTCTTATTATGGGGTTTGCCAGTGATGCTGTAGGGCAGGCCGGAGCAGTCGCCGTAATGGCAGTAGGTGTGGTTTATTTGATTACTTATATCAAGAACGTAAAATATTAAATTAGATATGAATAAAATGGTAGTTGGTATTGGAGAAGCTTTGTGGGATGTTTTCCCCGAGGGTAAGAAGTTAGGTGGAGCTCCTGCAAATTTTGCATTCCATGTCTCTCAGTTTGGTTTTGATGCATTAGCTGTCAGTGCTGTAGGGAAGGATCCGTTAGGTGATGAGACACTGGCGGAATTTGATAAGAAGGGACTTCGCTATATGATGCCTCGCTTGGATTTTCCTACAGGAACAGTACAGGTAACACTGGATAAACAGGGTGTACCGTCGTACGATATTAAAACGGATGTGGCGTGGGATAATATCCCGTTTACCGGTGAAATAAAAGATGTAGCCAGACAATGCCGTGCTGTATGTTTTGGTTCGCTGGCTCAGCGTAATGATATTTCCCGACAAACCATCAGAAAGTTTTTGAATGCTATGCCGAAAGACAGTCTGAAGATATTCGATATTAACCTGCGCCAGAATTTCTATTCAAAAGAGATTCTCAAAGATTCATTAAGGATATGTAATATATTGAAGATTAACGATGAAGAACTGATTACTCTTGGCCGTATTTTTGGCTATTCAGGATTGGATATGGAAAATACGTGCTGGCTTATCCTTGGAAAATATAATCTGGATATGTTGATTTTAACTTGTGGCATAAATGGCAGTTATGTATTTACTCATGGAGTTATGTCTTTTCAGAAGACACCAAAAGTGAAGGTTGCGGATACGGTAGGAGCAGGAGATTCTTTTACCGGTAGTTTTGCTGCTGCCATACTTCATGGCATGTCTGTTGCTGAGGCTCATAAACTGGCTGTTGATACCAGCGCGTATGTATGTACGCAAGAAGGGGCAATGCCTTCATTACCAAAGGAGATTGTTGAAAGAGTGGGGCATAATTGAGCGAGATAATTCTTTATAAGAGATCGGTAAGAATTTCACCAATGTAATCGAGATCAAACTGTAAAGCGTATTATCTGTCCTAAATATGCCTTGAAAGACAACATCCTTTTCCCTCCTTTGCCGATGGAAATTTGTTTTCTACCGGTTGGTATCTGCCATAATTATCAATTCCTCCACTTTTTAAAGTGGACTCATAAATTTCATAATGTCAAGTTCATCGGTAGAATCAAATACGCGCTAAATTAATTCCGTCAACGGGTTAATATTATGATGTATGTTTGGGTGAAACGTAGCAGTTGCTTTTCAAAAAATTAAATAAAAAAGGATGTAAGATAAGAATTTTTAATTATCTTTGCAATGGAGTTCCAATGCTGTTTGTAGAAATAGTGTGTTATCAAGGGCTCATAACATAAAAAAGAGCGTTTGCTTGTTATCCGATACTGAAATCTGGACAATTTCACACATATCGAGGATAATGGATAGACCGCTCACGTCAAGATTATTAAACCCTGTGAGGGAATGATATATCTTCTGGCGTGGGCTATTGTCTGTTACTCGATATAGGCTGTCCAGAGCCTCAGTGTGGTAGCGACAATAGTTCCCACGCTTTTTCAATTTTACCTTAATTGAGACTTGTCTGTTTCAAGGAAACAACGGACCTGATGAAATAAAACTCTGTTTCGTCAGTCTGAATGGTTAGAATTATAATGTCATGCTAAATGAAACTGATACCCAAAAATAAAATTTCTGAACCCGATGACCTTCTGGAGTTTTTGCATAAAAAAGAGAAGATCCAAAAACGGCTTTTATTGTTATTTACAATTATAGCCTTGGCGATTATTCTCTTTGTCATATATGCTTATTTCATAGATAAACCAGAATTTATATCCGTAACTAAATGTTCGGATTATGGATTATTACTCAAGAATGTAGGATAATTGGCTTAATAAAAATGACATATTATGGCTTGTTTCTGTTTGCTTTGCCATGTAAAGCTATATATTTTGAACCCATTTAAGAAAGTGGTAAAAGTTATTCTCTCTGACAGAGAATACGTCAATGGTTCGTAAACTTCTATGAAAAAATCGCAGTCTGGTAGAATATTGATGTTTTTACTTCCGAAACTTGAGTAATATATCATATCATGCACAAAATACAAACACTTTTTGATTTTTATAATTGATGTCATCTCAGATAAATGAAATGAGCAACCGGAACGGTAGTCTGCTAAGAGGCTTAGTAATGGTGTTGGACCTGTTGCTCCTGAATGTTTATACATGGTTTTTTATGGAGGCCGTCAGCTCTCCGTTTGCAAGGATCAAGAGTTTCTGGCTGGCGGTCTGTTTTGCTTATCTGATCAGCATTCATTTCTTTCCACCTGTTTTCCACTTGCGCCAGTCTACAAGGCTGTTCGTGATCGGCAGGGTGATCAGGATCTGGACCTTTTTCCTGATCATGTCTCTGTGCTTTCTGTTCTTTCTTCACTGTGTAGTCCTTCTGAAATGGCGATACTGGTTGGTATATTATGGTTTGTTTTTCATTCTGCTCTGTACAGGCCATCTGTTGGACCGCAGGTTGATGTTGCACTACTGTAAATGGAAAGGACTGTGGCATGAGGTGCTGTTCGTGGGCCAGGGCCCTAGCCTCGAGGACCTGTATGCGGCGATGCGGGATGATGTGTCATACGGCTATCGCCTGAAGGGCTATTTCGCCGATGCTCCAAAGGAGGACTTCCTGGGAGGGATTCCCTACCTCGGAAGAGTATCAGAGTTGGACTCCTGGCTGGACGGTTATCCCGGCAGGATCTCCGCCGTGTACTGCAGCCTGCCCTCGGAGAGGGCGGATGAGATCCGGCAGTTGATGGAATGCTGTACGCGCCATGTGGCACTGTTCTATAGTGTGCCGAATGTGCGTAATTATCTGAAACGGAAGATGAATATGGCACTCTATGGTGATGTGCCGGTGCTGTATATCAGTGAGATTCCGCTGAACCGTCCGGGTAATAAACTTTTCAAGCGTGTGTTTGATATAGTGGTGTCGGTGATATTCCTGGTGTTCTTTTTTCCGTGGATCTATCTGATCGTCGGTGCGATTATCAAATTGACAATGCCGGGTCCGGTGTTTTTCAAGCAGAAGCGGACCGGACTGGACGGCAGGGAATTCTGGTGCTATAAGTTTCGCAGTATGAAGGTGAATGATGAGGCGGACAGTGTCCAGGCGACAAAGGATGATCCGAGAAAGACGAAGTTCGGTAATTTCATGCGGCATACGAATATTGATGAACTGCCGCAGTTTTGGAATGTTCTTATGGGTACGATGTCAATCGTAGGGCCCCGGCCGCACATGCTTAAGCATACGGAAGTTTACTCCCAACTTATTTCCAAATATATGGTGCGCCATTTCGTGAAACCGGGGATCACTGGCTGGGCGCAGGTGACGGGCTGCCGTGGGGAGACACATGAACTGTGGCAGATGGAAAGACGCGTGAGAAAGGATATCTGGTATATCGAGAACTGGTCGTTTCTCCTGGATCTGAAGATTATCTGGCTGACAATCTGGGAAGTGATCTCTGGAAAGAATGATGAAGCCTACTGAAGGGACGGGATGTCTAGCCTTGGCATTACCAGCTTTCTGTAAGTGTCCCAAACAGGCATTTTGCATGAACTCTTAGCAAATGATCCCTTTATGTTCATATTAAAGATCAAGGAATGATATTGAGTACAATAGATTCCAAAAAACTGTTCCGGAAAATACTGCGTTTCAAGTTTTGCTGTATCTGCTGATAAAGCATGAATGATTTGCCGGCACGACGGACACCAGTCAGTACATAACTGGCAAAGTCTTCCATCTGAAAATGACGTTGTACTATTTTGTGACGAGCTGCTTATGGATGGATATTCCATTGAATGTCAGTGTTTCTGAATCGCTGTTGCAATGTACGGATTCTCTTTATTAGTCCACTTTTTAAAGTGGACTCAAAGATTAATTTTAAAATTAAAGACATGGATATTAAAAAAATTTTGGGAACAGATCAGATTTGTGTATTATCATCAACTGATCTTAAAGAGTTTGCACTTGAACTTATTGAAGAAATCAAGGCACAGGAAAAAGTTGATAACAAGATGTATACTGCAGATGAGTTTGCGGAAAAACATAGTGTCAGCAAGCAAACGCTGTGGCGCTGGTGCAAGGAAGGAATCTTGAAATCGATGAAGATCGGCGGGAAAGTCTACTATAAAGAAAGCGATCTAAAAAGTCTGTGAGTACTGTTTTTTATCTATTGTGACATCCCTCTTTTTAAGAATAAAGCTAACTACTTGGTTTGTAGGTAGTTAGTTTTATGTATGGTGACCTCGGTGGGATTCAAACCCACGACCTTCAGAACCGGAATCTGACGCTCTATTCAGCTAAGCTACGAGGCCCTTTAAATCATTTTTAAACCACTTTACCGTCGATACGCGACTGCAAAGTTACTAAATAAGTTTGATTATACAAAGTTTTTCTTTTTAAATCGTCCGTTATCGGAAAGAAATTCTCAGATGCTTATGTGCAAATAGTCATTAAAACAAAAATAATCCTTTCGTTCTGACAAATATTCCTAAAATAATATTGCATGCTAATAATAAATATGTATCTTTGCAAAGAGAATTGAAATACAAAATAAAATATAGAATAGATGAGTAGATTGATTAAACCAGTGGGGTATCATGCCCTTCTGGACATGCAGCAGACAGAATTGGGAATCAAGTTGATTAAAGATTTTTTCCAGCAGGACCTGTCTGCAGAATTAAGGTTACGTCGTGTTACCGCTCCTTTGTTTGTACTTAAAGGACTTGGCATCAATGATGATCTGAACGGTGTGGAGCGTCCCGTTTCTTTTCCGATTAAAGATCTCGGTGATCAAGTGGCTGAAGTCGTACATTCATTGGCAAAATGGAAGCGCCTGGCTTTGGCTGAATACCATATTCCCGCAGGCTATGGCATTTATACGGACATGAATGCTATCCGTCCGGACGAAGAACTTGATAACTTGCATTCCCTATATGTAGACCAGTGGGATTGGGAAGCTGTGATTACGCGTGAGGATCGTACGATTGCTTTCTTGGAAAATGTTGTCCGTAAGATATACGGGGCCATTCTTCGGGCTGAATACCTGACTTGTGAGAACTATCCTCAGATCAAGCCTTTCTTGCCGAAACAGATTCATTTCATTCATAGCCAGGATCTTCTTGACCGCTATTCGGACAAGACCCCTAAAGAGCGTGAGGATGCAATTTGCAAGCAGTATGGAGCGGTATTTGTTGAGGGAATAGGAGGTAAACTCTCTGATGGCAAAAAGCATGATGGTCGTGCTCCTGATTACGATGACTGGAGTACAATGGCAGAAAATGGCAAGATGGGATTAAATGGAGATATTCTTGTCTGGTATCCTACCTTGAACCGTAGTTTCGAATTGAGTTCCATGGGTATCCGCGTGGATAAGGAATCTCTTCTTCGTCAGCTGGAGATTGAAGGTAAGGAAGAAAGGGAGAAACTTTATTTCCATCAGAGACTCTTGAAAGGAACGCTTCCGCTGAGTATCGGCGGGGGGATCGGACAGAGCCGGCTCTGTATGTTGCTCCTTCATAAAGCTCATATCGGGGAGATCCAAGCCAGTATATGGCCTGATGAGATGCGCAGGGAATGTGAAGAGACGGGCATGAAATTGATTTGATTATAAGAATAAGGACTGGGATCTGTTCAGAATGTTCCCGGTCTTTCACTCAAAGCTCCGCGATAAAAACTGTTCTATCGCGGAGCTTTTCTTTACCGGTTTCCCGGATGCATTGAACCGTGGGCTCAGTTTAAGTCCAGGTCAAGTAGATCCCGGAGCTTTTCTACGCCGGGGTTATCTTTTCTCATCTTATCGAACAATTCACGCTTGGTTAAGATTTTTCCTACTTCTTCTTTTTTTGCTAACCGGATATCCAGGGTGAGGTTCCGATTATGCAGGTCTTTAAGAAGTGTGGTCTTGATCCGATTCTGAATTTTCTTCACATCTTCGAGGAAAATCTCGTTATCCACGACGAGTTCTATATGAGGATACTCGGTAATCTTCGGACTGATATGTTTCAATCTTTGGGCCAACCCTACCAGTTTCTGAGGCATACGGTTACACATCATCAGCCATTCCGTCTGTAGTTGTTCCTGACTGAACGTCCGATCCTCTTCCGTTGCCTTTGTCGGATCTTCTTCGTCTTCTGTTTTCTGGGTGACAGTGGGATCATGGGGATTGAGGATAGACTGGAAGGACATGCCTATATTTCCTGCCTTAAATGTGGTGTGGACGGCCTGCTGAGAAGGCTCGCCGGCAGACTGTTGCTGGAGAGGCTCTTCCGGTTTTGTCTGGATCGGAGGGACAATTGTATTTTCAGGAGTCGGCTGGCCGCTATGGGAAACATCAGAGATCGCTGGAGCTTCCGGGCTCTCTTTCTCGTCAGCTTCGGGAGTTGTCTTTTGTTCCTGAGCTTCAGTATGGATGTTCTGATCTGCTATGGGGGCAGAAGGTGTTTGTTTCTTGGATTGTCTGCCTGACCTGGCCTGTCCAGGAGGTGTCGTTGTGGAAGGTGACGGATGGGATTTGAAAATAGGTTTTAAAGGTTGCTGCTCCGTGCTGACCGGAAAATCCTCCGGTTGTGTCAGTTGGGCAATTTCGATCAGTGTCAGTTCTACGAGCAGACGCTTGTTGCTGCTTTGACGATATTGTACGTCACAGGTGTTCATGATCTTCAATGCGCCATAAAGAAAGGCCGGAGTGCAGCGCTCTGCCTGTTCACAATAGCGCTTTTTCTGTTCATCACTCGAGTCCAGAAGGACGATCGTACTTTTGTCCTTCGCCATCATGACGTTTCTCACATGTTCCGCGAGGCCGTCGATGAAATCTCCGCCATCAAATCCTTTGGCCAGGATTTCGTTGAAGAGCAGCATTATGTCACATACCTGGTCCTTGAGGGCCAGGTCGATAACTTTGAAATAGTAATCTGCGTCAAGGACATTCAGATCTTCAATTACCTTCTGGTAGGTGATGTCTCCCTGACTGAAACTTGCAGCCTGGTCGAAGATAGAGAGGGCATCACGCATTCCACCGTCAGCTTTTTCTGCAATGAGAGCCAGGGCACGTTCCTCGTAGGTGATCCCTTCATGGTCTGCTACCATCTTCAATTGTTTGACGGTATCAGGGACGGTCATCCGGTCGAAATCGTAGACCTGACAACGGCTGATAATCGTAGGCAGGATTTTGTGCTTTTCTGTTGTTGCCAGGATGAAGATGACATGAGCCGGCGGCTCCTCAAGGGTCTTGAGGAAAGCGTTGAAGGCAGCTTGTGAAAGCATGTGGACCTCATCTATGATGAACACCTTGTATTTGCCTATCTGAGGCGGCACCCGTGTCTGCTCCATGAGTTTCTTGATGTCCTCCACAGAGTTGTTGCTAGCCGCATCAAGTTCGAAAATATTATAGGACCGCTTTTCATTGAAGGCCTTGCAACTCTCACACTGATTACAGGCTTCACCGTCCTGGGTGGGGTGCTCACAGTTGATGGTTTTGGCAAAGATTCTTGCACAGGTCGTCTTGCCTACGCCTCGGGGACCGCAGAAAAGATACGCATGAGCCAGTTTCCCGCTTTTAATGGCGTTCTTCAGCGTGGTCGTAAGGGTCGTTTGCCCGATTACCTGGTCGAATGTCATCGGGCGGTACTTTCGTGCGGAAACAATATAATCTGCCATTTTGTCTCGTTTATCTTTGATCGTCTTTGATTGCAAAGGTACTATAAAAAAGTGAGGATAGGCAGGAAAAGCGGAGTTATTTTAGTCTTGGACAGAATTGCCGGTCGTGTTTTGGTGACCTTTTCAAGGAGGGATTAAGGTGCTTTGAAAAAAGGATCGCCCTTGAGATCTAAAATTCTTGTTTTTCGTTTTCTTTTTCAATTTAATTTCTTACTTTTGCAAAGGCAAAAATGTGTTATGGCAAATCATCTGAATGAGTTGTTGAATTTTCTCTCTCATTACAAGTACTTGATTACAATTGTAGTGGGATTTCTCATTGTCGGAGTCTTCGATGAGAACAGTTTCCGTATGCGGATTAAGTATGAATTGCAGATCGGTGAACTGAAAGACCAGATCAGACGGTATGAAACCCAGAACAGGACGGACACCCGTAAACTTCAGGAGCTGAGACGGGATCCCAAGTCTATTGAGAAGATTGCACGTGAGGACTATTTCATGAAAGCAAATGATGAGGATATTTTTGTGCTGAGCACCGATGAGGCGGAGAATCAAAACAATGATAATGATCAAAATCAAGATGATGGAACGACGAAGTAAAGGCAAAGATATTATATTTCTGGCAGGTGGTGTGCTGATGGTTATCGGAGCGGGCTGTTTCGCTTTCGGTTTCATACACCCTTCCCTGTTAAAGACGGTATGCTGGATCTATTTGCTGGGTTCGCTCATGTTTTCCATTCCACAGATCATGCAAAGTTATGAGAACCGGAGCCTGACGGTCCGCCGTTTAAAGAAAATCCAATGCTTCAGCGATATTTGCTTTGTCCTGGCCGGCATTTCCATGGTCGACACAGCTTACCAGTTGTTGGAGCCCCTTTTCGTAAATGAGGAGACCTATATTACCTTTATCTATAACAAATGGGTGGCAATCTTATTGATAGCTGCATTGATTGAACTCTATACTACTCATCGTATCAGCCATGAGCTGGCTAAAGAAAATCCACCGCAAAAAAAATCCCCAGTGGATTGATTTGTAGGAATAATGTTTGGATAAGTATAAAGATCTGATGATTCTAAAACAGTCTGACTACCCGTCATGAGATTGTGCGAAAAAAATATAAAAGATATAGAGAATCAATTAAATTGGATAAAAATATTTCCGTAAATTGAATATAGGTTGTACCTTTGTTAAAAGTAAAAGAATCGCCACTTATGAATAAAATGATTTGCGCATTTGCCACGTTGCTGGCATTTACTTCTTGTGCTAACAGCTATCATATTATCGGCACGAGTAATGTCTCGACACTTGACGGGCGTATGCTTTATCTGAAGGTCTTGAAGGATAATGACTTTAAAAAGTTAGATTCCTGTGACGTCGTACACGGTCAGTTCCAGTTTACTGGCAATGTGGATACTACGCGTATGGCCAGTATCTTTATGGATAGTGAGAGTGTCTTGCCATTGGTCCTTGAGTGTGGCGATATTACAGTGAAAATCGACAACACGCAGCAACTTGTCAGCGGAACTCCGCTGAATGATAAACTCTTTAAATTCTTTACGCGTTATAATCAGTTGAAGAATGAAGAAGCTGAGCTTGTCCATCGTCAGGATGAAGGGATCATGAACGGTCGTAATATGGCTGAGGTTAATGCTCGTTTGAATGCAGATGCTGCACGTCTTTCCGCAGAGGAGGATCGGTTTATTACCAATTTTGTCTGTAGTAATTTTGATAATGTCCTGGGCCCGGGGATCTTTTTCATGGTGACGGCAGGAAATGAGTATCCTATGCTTACACCGTGGATAGAAGATGTCATGAGCAGGGCAACTGACAAATTCAAGAATGACCCTTACGTGAAAGATTATTATGAAAAGGCTCAGGAAAATGAGCAGATCATGAATGGGATGAGACAGCCGGGAAGGCATACGGCCCACCAGGCTCCACCACCTCCGGATGATCCGAATAATCCTAATGCCGCTCCGGCTCCTACACCTGCTGCCTTGGCACAGCCTGCTTCGGAATGAGGACGGATAGTCCCTTTTCCGGTGATCACGTGCAGTGCTTGTAATAATTGGTTCTCAAGGCTGCCGGCATGACCCCGGATCGTTTTCAATAACATAACGGATAGTCAATGAGTATAAGTATCAAGGGGGGTACGATTGTGAATGAGGGACACTTTTTCAAGGGTGATCTTATCATCGAAAATGATCGTATTGCCGGGATCTTTCAGGCAGACAGAGCACCCCGTAGCAGTCATGACCAGGAGGTTGATGCTACGGGGTGCTTCATTTTGCCCGGGGTGATCGATGAACATGTGCATTTCCGGGAACCCGGAATGACACAGAAGGCGGATATGGAAAGTGAAAGCAGGGCCGCTGCTTACGGTGGCGTGACTTCTTATTTTGAAATGCCGAATACGAATCCTCCGACTACTACTTATGAGAACCTGGCAGATAAATTTCAAAGGGCTTCTCGGGAGAGTCATGTCAATTATAGTTTCTTCTTTGGGGCGACAAATAGTAATGCTTGTCTTTTTGAACATTTGGACCGCAGCCGTATTCCGGGAATAAAACTCTTTATGGGGGCGAGCACCGGTAACATGCTGGTGGACCGCCTGGAATCTTTGAGAACGGTGTTCCGTGCTGCCGCTGCCCTGGGCGTGCCGCTGATGACTCATTGTGAGGATATGGGAGTGATCTCTGCAAATATGTGTAAGGCTAAAAAGAGTTATGGGGAGGATCCCCCGGTATCTTTACACCCCCTGATCCGTAGCGCAGAGGCTTGTTATAAGAGTAGTCTCCTGGCGGTATCTCTGGCCAGGGAGATGGGGACGAGGCTCCATATCGCTCATGTTTCCACAGGCCGTGAATTGGCCTTTGCGGCTCCGATAATGTCAGATGCCGGGCGGATCCCCCAGATTACGCTGGAGGCGTGTGTCCCTCATCTCTTCTTTTCTGCTGACGATTATGCTCGTAAAGGTGCGCTGATCAAATGTAATCCTGCTATCAAGGATAAAGCAGAACGAACAGAATTACGAAGGGCATTATCTGATGGACGAATTTTCTGTATCGGTACAGATCATGCTCCTCATCAGTTGGCTGACAAACAGGGGGGCTGTGTGAAGGCTGCTTCGGGAATGCCTATGGTGCAGTTCTCCCTGGTGTCCATGTTGGAACTGGTGGATGAAGGTTTCCTTACGATTGAACAACTGGTGGAACTGATGTGCCATCATCCTGCTCTTCTCTTTGGGGTAAAAGACCGTGGCTTCCTGAGGAAAGGATATAAGGCTGACGTGGTAATTGTGAGACCGAATCAGAGGTGGAAGGTGACGGGGAATTGCATCCAGAGCAAATGTAAATGGAGTCCTGTCGAGGGGCATGAATATCACTGGAAGGTGATGGCTACTCTTTGCAATGGCCACCTGATCTATCATGATGGACATTTCGATCCGGACTATCGTGGAGAAGAAATCAGTTTCGAACATTAAGATATAGTGAAATGAAAGGCGGGGAGAGGATCCGGGAATCAAAGGACATGCAGCGTCGAATGCGAAAAATCCTCACGTATAAGGTGAGTGACATAGAGCCTTATATCAACTGGCTCTATTTTTATCATGCTTGGAGCCTGGATGGGAAACCTAAGGAGGAAAAGGATCATCTTCATGAAGAAGCTGAAAGGTTGTTGGACTCCTGGGAAGGAAAGGTCTGTACCCGTGCGGTCTTCGGCTTATATGAGGCAAACAGTGATGGGGACGATCTCTTGCTGAATGGAGTCCGTATTCCTATGCTTCGGCAGCAGAAGGCTGAAAGCACAGGGGCCCCTAATCTCTGTATGGCTGATTTTGTCCGCCCGCTCTCTTCAGGCATCGAGGATACTGCCGGTGCCTTCGCTACCACCGTGGAGGGGATGAGCGTGGGGGACGGGGAGAGTGATCCTTATCGGAAAATGCTTTCACAAACTCTTGCAGACCGCTTGGCTGAAGGAACGGCGGAGAGAATGCATGAGGAAGTGAGGCGGCATTACTGGGGGTATGCGCCGGATGAACATTTGACAATGCAAGAAACTCACCTGGAAAAATATCAGGGAATCAGGCCGGCGGTAGGCTATCCGTCGTTGCCTGATACGAGTGTGAACTTTATCCTCAGTGACCTGCTGAACATGAAAGAAATTGGTATCCGGCTCACTGAAAGTGGTATGATGATTCCTCATTCTTCTGTGAGCGGCTTCCTGTTCGCTCATCCTCAGAGCCGCTATTTTGACCTGGGGAAAATAGGTGAGGATCAGTTGCGTGATTATGCTCGCCGCCGGGGGGTGCCTGTAGAACTGATGAGGCATTTCCTGCAATCCAGTCTGCTTCGGAAATAGTTCTGAACGGGAGTGGAAAGGATGAGACGGGAGGGTGAGCGTTTCTGGGAAGGAGTATTGTTTCCGGAAGTTAAAGAAGTGGGAGAACAGTTACCCGTTGATCAGCC
Source organism: Segatella asaccharophila (assembly GCF_054687055.1). NCBI lineage: Bacteria > Pseudomonadati > Bacteroidota > Bacteroidia > Bacteroidales > Prevotellaceae > Segatella > Segatella asaccharophila. The sequence continues at coordinate 15,012 of NZ_BAACAN010000011.1, forward strand.
TGCAAACAAGTGACAAGAGAAGGGCGGAAAGACGGGATAAAACTCTAAAATAGGGAAAAAGCGCGTGATAGCAAGAATATTTGTATGGATCATCCTGCTGATAACATTGCCAGATCTGTATATCTACGTTCATTTTTTCCACCATCGTACCAGACCGTTACGGTGGTGGGCAGCTTTGTTATGGGGCTTCGTCTCTATCGGAATGATTGCCTATACAATAGGACTGGCCAGTGTCAAGAGTTTTATTCCTGATCATTATGCGTGGATAGAAGTGTATCTCTTCCTTGTCGGGATTTTTGTCAACCCGAAGGTGGTTTTCGCACTTTGTTCATGGGTGGGTGCAGGCTGGTGCCGTCTTAGGCATACTCAGGTCAATCAGGGCAACCGTGTAGGGGCTATCCTGGCGGGGCTGACCATACTGGTGTTTGTCTATGGAATGACCATCGGCCCGAGGAAATTGCGGGTGACCCATCAGGATCTCTATTTCAGGGATCTGCCCTCCCGCTTTGAGGGCTATAAGATCGTACAGTTCAGTGATGCTCATGTGGGCACGTTCAACCATTTTATGGATTCGACACTGGCACGGGATGTAGACAGTATTATTGCCCAGAGAGCAGATCTGATTTGCTTCACTGGTGATCTGGTGGATACACGTGCTTCTGAGGTTTATCCTTGCAGGTCGGTCCTTGCACGGCTGACTCGGAAATCCGGTGCGCCGGTATATAGTATACTGGGTAATCATGATTACAGCATCTATCTGGGTGTCTCTCCGGGGAAAAAGAAGGAGAACGAAAAAGAGTTACAGCATCTGGAACGCCAGTTAGGCTGGAGACTGTTGATGAATCAGCATGCAGTGATCCGTCGCGGCAAGGATTCTATTGTCATAGGCGGCGAAGAGAATGAGGGATCGAGAAGATTTCCGAAGAAGTCGGACCTGCCGAAAACTCTCGAGGGCGTGGGATCGCATGCTTTCCTCATCATGCTCCAGCATGATCCCACGGCGTGGGATGACAGTATCCTCCCTTGCTCTCATGCTCAGCTTACCTTATGCGGGCATACTCATGCGGGGCAGATTAATATATTCGGACTGCGTCCTTCGCGCTTGGTTTATCGCGAAGACTATGGGCTGTATGAAAAAGAGGGCCGGTATTTATATGTCTCTGCAGGATTGGGCGGTCTCATCCCTTTCCGTTTCGGCGCAACACCGGATATAGTGGTCTTCACCTTGCATAGGGGACCTGCGGGAAGGTGACGCCTTTTCGTGGGCTGGGGCTGACTGGATAGGACAGGAAAAAATTAAAACGTAAAACTATAGGTAATGGAAATTTTATCATCTCTGCATTATAAAAAGACTGTGATCATGTCATGGCCGGAAATTCTTCTGGAATTTGTCAAATTATAATAGAAACCAAATAACTAGTCTTAACAAACTATGAAATTGATAATGACTTTTTTTTACCGCCTGTACCAGTTAGTGATTTTCTTGCCGGTTTTCCTAGCGTTTACGATTGTCTGTGCGTTGACGGCCATTATAGGTTGTCTGGTTGGCAATGAACATTTCTGGAGTTACTATTCTGGTAAGATCTGGGCAAAGTTGACGATCCGTATGCTTTTCCTTCCAGTGAGAATAGAAGGAAGAGAGAATCTGGATAAGAACCAGAGTTATGTCTTTGTCGCCAACCATCAGGGAACATTTGACATTTTTCTCATCTATGGCTTCCTTAACAGGAATTTTAAATGGATGATGAAAAGGGAGTTGGAACGTATTCCTTTTGTGGGGGCTGCATGCAAGTTCAGTCATCACATCTTTGTCGACAAGCGTACTCCTTCCGGCATCCGGCGTACCATTGAAGAGGCCCAGAAGACTTTGAAAGAGGGGATGTCCTTGGTCGTGTTTCCTGAAGGAGCACGTAGCTGGACCGGGCACATGGGGGTATTCCGGCGTGGCCCTTTCCTGCTTGCCGATGAGTTGCAGCTGCCGGTATGCCCCTTGACAATCAATGGCAGTTTTGAGGTAAAACCACGGATGAAGGATTTCTGGTGGGTCTACTGGCATCCTCTGAAACTGACGATTCACAAACCTATCCCTCCTTTGGGACATGGCCGCGAGAATGAAAAATATCTGATGGAGAAGAGTTATGGAGCCATCATGTCATCTTTGGAACCCGATTACCAGGGATTTGAAGAAAATACAGACCAATAAGAAAGAGATTTACAAATAAATTTTCTAAATTTGCAAATGGATTGGGCATCCGGTCATGGAAGAACTTCCTTGCCGGGGGTGTCCTTGTTGGAGTCTAAAAATAAAGCGTATGAGTGATTCTATTGTCATCATTCCTACTTATAACGAGAAGGAAAACATAGAGAAGATTATCCGGGCGGTCATGGGACAGGAGAAACCTTTTGATATTCTCATCATTGATGATGGCAGCCCTGACGGTACGGGAGATATTGTCCGCAGACTGATGGCAAAAGAGTTTGCCGGCAGCTTGTTCCTCGTTGAGCGAAAAGGTAAACAGGGATTGGGTACAGCTTATATCATGGGTTTCAAATGGGCTCTGGCCCGGTCGTATGATTACATCTTTGAGATGGATGCTGATTTCAGTCATAATCCTGCTGATCTGCCGCGGTTGTATGCGGCCGTTCATGATGAGGGTTATGATGTGGCTGTAGGGTCTCGTTATGTGAGTGGAGTCAATGTCGTCAACTGGCCCATAGGACGGGTGCTGATGAGCTATTTCGCATCGGATTATGTACGCTTGATTACCGGGATGAAAATTCATGATACTACTGCCGGATTTGTTTGTTACCGGCGCAGGGTGCTTGAGACCATCCAACTCGATCAGATTCATTTCAAGGGTTATGCTTTTCAGATCGAAATGAAATATACTGCATATAAAATTGGTTTTAAAATAAAGGAAGTACCTGTTGTGTTCGTCAACCGCCGTGAGGGAACGAGCAAGATGAGCGGGGGAATCTTCAGCGAAGCTTTCTTTGGCGTGATACGCCTCCGTCTGGACAGTTGGTTCCGTAAATACCCCAGACTTCCTGAACAGGCATGACGATAGAGGAATTAAGTCTTTTGTATGGCAGATTGCCGCAGGCGTCTGCTCTTGTCGGATCACTGGAGAGAAAGTCGCGGAAAACGATTTTTCTCAGGGGATTAATGGCTTCTGCCACCCCGATGCTTTTTGCGTCGGTCTATAACCGTCTTCACCGTACGCTTGTCTTTATCCTTGATGATGACGATGAAGCCGGATATTTTTATCATGATCTTACTCAGGTTCTGGGTGAGGACCGCGTGCTTTTCTTTCCAAGCAGTTATAAGCGCGCGGTGAAATATGGCCAGCGTGACTCTGCCAAGGAAATATTACGGACTGAAGTCCTGGCACGGCTGACGGGGAATGATGCTGCTTTCTCTGCTAGACAGGAGGACAGGGCTGAAGAGGACAAGGTGCAGGAGACGTTTATCGTTACCTATCCTATGGCTTTGGCTGAGCTGGTGGTCTCACGTTCTAAACTGGATCGTCAGGTGATCCGGTTGAAGGTGGGGGAGAGCGCACCGGTGTCTGACCTGCTGAAACGGTTGCGTGAATTAGGTTTCACGGAACAGGACTATGTCTATGAACCGGGGCAGTTTGCTTTGCGCGGCAGCATCCTGGACGTCTATTCTTTCAGTTGTGAGAGCCCTTATCGTGTTGATTTCTTTGGGGATGAAATCGATACGATCCGCACTTTCGAAGTGCAGGACCAGTTGAGCAAGGATAAAAAGGATGAGGTTGAGATCGTCCCGGAACTGGCGCAGCTGGAGAGCGAGAAGATCCCTTTCCTGCAATTCTTGCCCGATAATTCCGTGCTTTTGTCCAAGGATTTTACCTATATCCGGGATACAATTGATCAGATTTATAGGGATGGATTTTCCAGTCAGGCTTTGACCGAGCGGATGGAGGGGGCTACGGAACGGGAACAGAAGCAGATCATGCAGCAGATGAAGAAAGAGAATATTCTCTGTATGTCTTCACAGTTTGTCTCTGATTCCCAAAAATTCCAGCAGGTGGAGTTTGGACCTGCTGCAAATAATCAGAATACTGTCATCTCCTTTCACATAGAGTCCCAGCCGCTTTATCATAAGAATTTCCAGCTCCTGTCTAAAAGTCTGCAGGATTATCTCCTGAAAGGTTACCAACTGTATATCCTGGCGGACAGTCAGAAGCAGAATCAGCGTCTGAAGGAGATTTTTGCAGGGGAGGAACTGGAGCAATATCATGTGCAGTTTACTCCTGTTGATCATACCGTGCATGAAGGGTTCGTGGATAATGACCTGAAAATATGTGTTTTCACCGATCATCAGATCTTTGACCGGTTCCATAAGTATAGTCTTCGTTCGGATAGTGCTCGGCTGGGGAAGATGGCTCTGACGATGAAAGAGTTGCAGGAGATGGACATCGGTGACTATATCGTGCATGTGGATTTTGGAATTGGTAAATTCGGGGGACTGGTCAGGGTGCCGTTGCCTCCTGATCCCCGTCATCCGGAAAAAGATGGCAGAGCGGGCTACCAGGAGATGATCAGGATCATCTATCGCAATAATGATAAGGTGGATGTCTCCATCCACAGCTTATATAAGATTTCCAAATACCGTAGCAATGATACGGACCAGCCGCCACAGTTGTCTACCCTGGGTACGGGGGCCTGGAACAGGCTGAAGGAAAAGGCCAAGAAGAAGATCAAAGATATTGCCCGTGATCTGATCCGGCTTTATGCTGAGCGACGCAGGGAGAAGGGATTTGCTTTCAGTCCGGATAACTATATGCAGCACGAACTGGAAGCGAGTTTCATGTATGAAGACACACCTGATCAGTATAAGGCTACTCAGGAGGTGAAGAAGGATATGGAATCTCCCCGCCCTATGGATCGTCTGGTCTGTGGTGATGTGGGATTTGGAAAGACGGAAGTGGCTGTCCGGGCTTCCTTTAAGGCTGCCTGTGACTCGAAACAGGTGGCTGTCCTGGTTCCGACCACGATACTGGCTTACCAGCATTTCCAGACGTTTACCCAGCGCCTGAAAGATATGCCGGTGCGTGTGGATTATCTTTCCCGTGCACGTACGGGAAAACAGACAAAGAGTGTGCTGGCTGATCTTGCAGCTGGAAGAATAGATATTCTGATCGGCACTCAGAAATTGCTGGGGAAGTCGGTGAGATGGCATGATCTTGGCCTCTTGGTCATTGATGAGGAACAGAAGTTCGGGGTGTCTACAAAGGAAAAACTCCGGAAGTTGAAAGTTAATGTCGATACGCTCACGATGTCTGCTACGCCTATCCCCAGAACCTTGCAGTTTTCCCTTATGGGAGCAAGGGATATGAGCATCATCCGCACTCCGCCTCCTAATCGCTATCCGATCCATACTGAAGTGGATGCCTTCGGTCATGAGGTCATTGCTGATGCCATTAATTTTGAGATGAGCCGTAATGGACAGGTGTTCTTCGTCAATAACCGGATCTCAAACCTTCCGGAACTGGCTGACATGATCCATAAGTATGTGCCTGACTGCCGTGTCGCTATCGGGCACGGTCAGATGCCTCCGGAAGAATTGGAAAAGGTCTTGATGGGATTTTATAATGATGACTATGATGTGCTTCTGTCTACGACCATTGTAGAGAATGGTATTGATATTCCTAATGCCAATACCATTATCATCAATGATGCGCATCGTTTCGGGCTTGCTGACTTGCACCAGATGAGGGGACGGGTGGGACGTTCCAACAAGAAGGCATTCTGCTATCTGCTGGCTCCTCCAAAGAGTAGTCTGACTACTGAGGCACGGCGAAGGCTGGAAGCTCTGGAAAACTTCTCAGAGCTTGGAAGTGGATTTAATCTGGCTATGCAGGATCTTGATATTCGTGGAGCCGGTAATCTGCTGGGTGCTGAGCAAAGTGGGTTTATGGAAGATCTCGGGTATGAAACTTATCAGAAGATTCTCTCTCAGGCTGTCACCGAACTGAAGAATGAGGAGTTTCAGGATCTTTATTCTGAAGAGATGCAACAGGGACAGGTCGTGACGGGTGATGACTTCGTGGATGATTGTGCCGTGGAAAGTGATCTGGAGATGTATTTCCCGGATAATTATGTGCCTGGAAGTAGTGAAAGGATGCTGCTCTATCGTGAACTTGACCAGATAGAGGATGATCAGGCTCTGGAGGATTACCGGAAACGGCTCATTGACCGCTTTGGCCCTGTACCCCGTGAAGGGGAGGAACTCATGCGGGTGGTCCAGCTCCGCAGATCAGGAAAACGCCTGGGATGTGAGAAGATCATTCTCAAACAGGGGAATATGCAACTCCAGTTTGTCAGTAATGACAAGAGCCCGTTCTATCAGAGCCAGACCTTTGCGAAGGTCATCAGTTTTGCAGCCAAGTCGGTGCGCCGTACCAGACTTTATGAGCATAACGGGCACCGGCTGATGACGGTCAAAGATGTCCCGTCCGTAGAGGATGCTTGTCATTTACTTGAAGAAATCAGTAAATAAGTCTATACCCTATTCGTGGTATTTTTCGGAGAAAATGATAGAAAAATTTGTTTATCTCATGAAGAATATCTATTTTTGCGATTGATGAAACGATTCATTACGTGTCTTTTAATCACTCTTATGATGGTTGGTACCGTCGGAGTTGACCAGACTCTCCATTATTGTGATGGGGAGTTGATAGGCTTTGTTATGGATGGTTTCAAATATCAGAATCAGAATGGTGACGATATGGCAAAGACCATGGGAATGGATATGAGTTCTCATTGTTCTCATTGTCGTTTTGTTCATTATGCTTATCACGTATCTTCTTTTGTACAGGGAACTCAGATTGCGGTCCAGCCTGTACTGATTTCAGATGACTGGTTCCATGGATTTTCCGGAGTTCTTCCAGATCCTTTATGTATGGTTTTGGGAAGTAATGAGGAGGAGTTCGGACTTTACCAGTCTCCTTATCATTCTTTGAAGATACCATTAGGAGAAGGATTACGTGCTCCTCCGGCAATCGTATAATTTATTTTATTTGCTTTCTGAATGGAGATTCTGCGTGTTGGCAGAAGTTCTATGCAGTCGTATATCTGTATGAGTCTTGGAACTGTCATCTTTTTGCGTGACCGTCTGTAGAGTTATATTTATACTGTCTGTAGAAATCAGAAGGCCGTTCAATCGATTTTATCTATCTGTAGTTTCCTTTTAACTATATTCAGGTAAAATCGGAAATTATAAACATAAATTATATGCTGTCGGAATGCTTAATAAAATTATAAAGTACTTTCTGCATAACCGGATTATATCAGCTCTGGTTTTGATAGTAGTCATTATCGGCGGAGCCGCCACGGCACCGTTTGACTGGCATACGGGTATCATCCCCAGGGATCCGGTTTCTGTAGATGCAATCCCTGATATTGGGGATAATCAACAGATAGTGGCAACAGAATGGATGGGACGCTCTCCTAAAGATGTGGAGCAACAGATTACTTATCCGCTGACAACTTCTTTATTGGGTATACCTGGGGTAAAGTCGATTCGGTCTACCTCTATGTTCGGTATGTCTTTCGTATATATTATCTTCAAAGATAATGTAGATTTCTACTGGAGTCGTTCACGGATTCTGGAAAAATTGAATTCTTTGCCTTCCGGTTTGCTTCCTGATGGGGTCAAACCGAGTCTTGGACCTGATGCCACGGCATTAGGACAGGTGTTCTGGTATACATTGGAGGGACGTAATCCGAAGACGGGACAACCTGCCGGAGGCTGGAGCCCCGAAGAACTCCGTACCATTCAGGACTATCAGGTGAAATATGCACTGAATTCTGCTGACGGGGTTTCTGAGGTTGCTTCTATCGGAGGTTATGTCAAGGAGTATCAGGTAGATCTTGATCCGGATGCCATGAGGTCTTTCGGAATCAATCTGGATCAGGTGATGAAAGCTGTGAAAAATTCCAATATTGATGTGGGCGCAGGTACGCTTGAGATCAATAAGGTGGAGTACCAGATCCGTGGACTGGGCTATGTGAAGAATCTGAATGATCTGGAAAATGCGGCGATTACATCTCGTGACGGTCAACCTGTACGGGTTAAGGATGTGGCTCATGTCAGTTTTGGCCCGGCTGAACGTCGAGGAGGACTGGACAAGGAAGGGCAGGAGGCTGTTGGTGGTGTCGTCGTGGCACGATATGGCTCTAACCCCATGGATGTGATCAAACAGGTCAAGGATAAAATCAAACAGATCGGAAACAGTCTGCCTCAAAAGACATTGCGTGACGGATCGGTTTCCAAAGTGACTGTCGTTCCTTTTTATGACCGTACGCAACTCATCAAGGAAACGATTGGAACCCTGGACAGTGCTCTGAACCATGAGGTGCTGATCTGTATCATTGTCGTGCTCATACTGGTCTTCAATTTGCGTACTTCGGTAGTCGTGGCCAGTCTGTTGCCCCTTTCGGTATTACTTACGTTTATTGTCATGAAGTTGACGGGCATAGAGGCGAATGTCGTCGCTCTGTCCGGCATAGCCATAGCCATTGGCGTGATGGTGGATGTTAGTGTCGTCTTTATGGAAAATACGTTACGTCACTTGCATGAGTTACATGATGAGGACGGGCATGTCAGGGGACAGGAACTTGAAGATGTAATCTACCGTTCCGTGACGGAAGTTTCTTCAGCTATAGTAACGGCCATGATTACGACTATCGTAAGTTTCCTGCCGGTATTTGCCATGCAGGCGCAGGAAGGTAAGATGTTCCACCCCTTAGCGTATACGAAGACATTTGCCTTGGCCTCGGCACTGGTCTTAGGGCTCATATTATTACCGACATTGGCTTATTGGATTTTCTCGTTGCATCTGCCTGTTGTCAGATGGCTGTCTCCGGTTATCAACCGGATAGAACCTTTGCACCGGTGGATAGCTGCTAAGAAAGACTCTTGTTATCGTAAACACCTGCATAGATTGGCTATAGGCTTCGTGGTCCTGATGGCGGTGTATGTGCTTGCTTCAACCTGGCTGCCTTTAGGGCCCGGTCAAGGAATCTTCCTGAATACGTTGTTCGTGGCAGGTATTGTGACTGTTATTCTGGCAGCATTGTGGCTGTTGGTGATCTATTATGAACGGATTCTCCGTTGGTGTCTGACCCATCGTTGGCAGTTTATGCTGGTTCCTTGTGTGACACTTGTTCTGGGACTGTTGATCTGGTCACATACCGGCAAGGAGTTTATGCCGAGTCTGGATGAAGGTTCTTATATGCTGATGCCTTCGAGTATGTCCAATTCCGGTGTGGAGGCAAATATCAATTATGTAAAACTTTTAGACCGGCGTGTCAAGATGATACCTGAGGTGGAATCTTCCGTCGGGAAATGGGGACGTGTCAATTCTGCACTTGACCCGGCTCCGACTTCCATGTATGAGGTGACGGTCAACTATTATCCGGAGTATAAAATCGGTGCGGATGGTAAGCGTGCCCGTTTCAAGACTGATCATAAGGGACGTTTCCTGCTTGCAGGAGGTGGCTTGTATAATCCTTCGGAAGGTTTCCGAGTTGTACCGGACGATAGTTTGATCCCCAGTTCTCATGGTCAGTATTACCGCCAGTGGCGTCCTGAGATCCGGACAAAGGATGATATCTGGACTAAGATTTCGGAGGCAGCGGCGCTCCCCGGACTGACCGGATCACCTAAACTGCAACCGATAGCCACGCGTGAGGTGATGCTTTCTACAGGACTTCGCTCTCCTATGGGTCTGAAGGTCTTCGGCCCTGACTTGAACGCTATAGAAACAGCAGGCTTGCAGTTGGAAAAAGCTTTGAAACAGGTTCCCATGGTAGAGAAATCATCGGTTTATTATGACCGTTCTGAAGGTGCACCCTATATTGAGATTCAACTTGACCGGGAGAAAATGGCACGTTATGGCATACAGGTGAATGATTTGCAGAATATCATCTCGACAGCTATCGGAGGAATGGAGGAAAGCGTGGCTGTTGACGGACGTAACCGTTTTCCGATCCGTGTACGCTATGCACGTGAGTTGCGTAATGATCCTGATGCAATGGGGCATATCCTGATCCCTGCTTCCGACGGGAGCCAGATTCCACTGAGCGAGGTGGCCTCCCTGCATTTTACCAATGGCGCGACGATGATCAAGAGTGAAAATGCTTTTCCTGTCGGTTATGTTACCTTTGATAAAGTGGGGAATACTGCTGAGGTGAGTGTGGTGAATCAGGCTAAACGTTATCTTGACAGTCAGGTGAAATCTGGAAGGATTGTCCTGCCTAAGGGTGTTTATTATCAGTTTACGGGCAGTTATGAGCAGGAAGCTCATGCCACGAAACGGCTGGCCCTGATTATTCCTGTTGCTCTGTTATGTATTCTGATGATCCTTTATTTCCAGTTTAAGTCAGTTACGGCTTCCCTGATCCATTTCTCCGGTGTATTTGTTGCCTTTGCTGGCGGATTTATCCTGATCTGGCTTTACGGGCAACCGTGGTTTATGAACTTCAGTATAGCGGGGATGAATATGAGGACACTTTTTGGAATGCATACGATCAACCTGAGTGTAGCTGTATGGGTAGGGTTTATCGCCTTGTTTGGAATAGCAACAGACGATGGGGTCTTGATGGGGACTTATATCCATCAGGTCTTTCTTCATGACCGGCCGGATACGAAAGAAGGTATCGTGGAAGCTGTGGTGCGTGCCGGACTGAAACGTGTACGGCCTGCATCGATGACTACGGCAGCGACGCTGATAGCTTTGTTGCCGGTGTTGTCTTCTACCGGAAAAGGTTCTGATATCATGGTTCCTATGGCTATTCCTACTTTTGGCGGCATGTTGATACAGACGATGACCATGTTTGTGGTTCCGGTCTTGCAATGTGCCTGGCGTGAGAATGTGCTGAAGAATAAATTGAAACGTGAGAAAAAGGATTTAAAAGTATGAAAAAGATAGGTTTGATGGTAGCAGTTGCCGCATTGGCGTTCAGTACAAGAGCCTTTACTCAAACGGACAGCTTGCAGAATTATATGGTGATGGCTGTTCATAATAGTCCGGCGGCACGTGCGGCTTATCGTAGTTATGAGGCTGCCTTGCAGCGTGTCATTCCGGCCGGGACGCTGGATGATCCGCAGATTTCGGCTGATATCTATCCTAAACCGATGACCCATGTAAATGGCAAGACGATAGCTGACATCAATATCATGCAGATGTTTCCGTGGTTTGGAACGCTTAAGGCTGCCCGACAGGAAAAGTCCTGGACGGCTGAGGCTGCTTACCAGCAATATAGGGAAGTGGGTCTGGCTCAGACTTTGGTTGTTCAGAAATTGTGGTATAGGATGCTGTCACTCCAAGAACAGATCCTGACGGTTCAGGAGAATATCCGTCTGCTGGAGAACATCAAGAAGGTAGCTTTATTTAAGTATAAAACGCCTGATGTCATGTATGGGATGGGAAAGGGCAGTGGAGGTAAGGCGAAGATGAGTGACCAACTTCGTATCCAGGTTGAAATAGAAAAACTTCAGGAGCAGGAAGAGGATGTTAAGTCTCAACTGGTAACCGGGATGAAACAATTTAATATCCTGCTTCATCGCAATGAGTTGCTTTCCGTAGCCCTTCCGGATACGCTTTTTGAGTCTCTGATGCCTCTTGTGAAGGTAGAGGATATTGAATCGAGGAATCCGCAACTTGTCTTGTTGAAGGCTCAGGGGAAGTCTTATCTGGCTCAGGCTGAGAAGGCCCGGAAAATGGGATTGCCGATGTTTGGCGTCGGAGTGGGCTGGATGTTCAATGAGAAACGGAATATAGATAATACGACAGGCGATATGACTGGCAGCGGCAGTATGGGACACATGAATGGTATGGACATGCCTATGGTGATGCTGAAAGTCTCTCTGCCTATCTATCGTAAGAAGGTTAAGGCTCAGGAGCGTGCTGCTGCTTTGATGAAAGCGAATACGGATGAAAGTTATACGAATCAGGTTGACCGGATCCGGAGCCGCTATGACGGAATTATCCGTGAAAGCGAAGAGGCAAGACGAAGAATAGAACTTTGTGATAAGGAAAGCCGGATCCTTGACCATACAATCACTTTGATGAGTGCGGAGTATGTCAATGGAACTTCTTCCATCACGGATATCCTGCAGACTCAACGGATGTTGATTGATTTCAAGTTGAAGCGATATGATGCGGTTGCCGCCTATGACACGGCTGCAGCGGAGATGGAAAACTTGGCTGCCGTAAATGATTTCAGTATAAATAAGGAAAAACTATGAAACAGAAAATCATAATGATATGGAAGTCCAATAAATGGATCCAATATGTCCTGATCTTATTGGCAGGATTGTTCTTGGGCTGGTTGTTCTTCCATTCTTCTTCTATGGAGAAGAGGCCTGCTACGGAGCATCAGAATCATCAGACTCAGATATGGACGTGTTCCATGCACCCTCAGATCAGACTGAACCATCCTGGGAAATGCCCGATCTGCGGAATGGATCTGATTCCGCTGAAGACGGGCCACTCATCGGGGATGAGCATGGACCCGGATGCGGTTCAGATGAGCAGTGAAGCCATGGCTCTTGCTGATGTGGAGACGACTGTCGTGGGTGGAGGGGCTGTCAACAGGCAAATCCGTCTCTTTGGTAAGATCACCTCGGACCAGCGGACACAGCAGTCCCAGACAGCATACGTCGCAGGTCGTATTGAACGGTTGTTTGTGAATGCCGTCGGTGACCGGGTCTCAAGAGGACAGACTATAGCCATTATCTATTCTCCGGAGTTGTATACTGCTGAGCAGGAATTGGTTGAGGCGCTGCAATTTGGTGATATTCAGCAGCGGAAGGTATTGGTAGAGGCTGCTGTGGAGAAACTCCGGTTGCTGAATGTGACGAATACACAGATCAGACGAGTTTTGAGAAGCCGGAAACCTTCTCCTTTTGCAGAACTGAAAGCGAATACGTCTGGTACGGTTATCGCCAAGAGTGTCAACCAAGGTGATTATGTCAATCAGGGTGCCGTCCTGTTGCAGATAGCCAACCTGTCGACAGTATGGGCCGTGTTCCAGGCATACGAAGATGATTTGCCTTTCATTCATGTAGGAGAGATTATTCATTTTACGGTTGAGGCTGTTCCCGGAAAGGTGTTTACCGGAAAAATATCATTCGTTGATCCGGTCATTGATGATAAGACCCGGACGGCTGGGGTGAGGGTCATTCTTATAAACCGGGGAGAAATTTTCAAACCGGAAATGCTGGTATCGGGTAATGTGAAGGTTTCTCCTGGTCATTACAGGAATGATATTGTAATTCCTAAGTCGGCAGTCCTGTGGACAGGTAAACGTTCTGTTGTCTATGTCAAGGAACCGATGAAGGGAATGACTGCTTTTGCGATGCGTCAGGTTATCCTCGGACCTTCTCTTCCTGATGGTTTTGTGATCCTTGGGGGATTATTGAGAGGTGAGGAGATTGTCGTAAATGGTACTTTTGCTGTGGATGCGAGTGCTCAGTTAGCTGGAAAACCTTCGATGATGAATCATTGACAGATGGATAGTCGTCTGGAAAGGCAGTATGGAAATCACGGACTGAGAGTAATCGGGGTCCGGGATAAATATCGATAAATAAAACTTTTTAAAACAAACTGAAATGAAAAAGATGATGGTTTTAATGATGTCTGCACTCTTGTTGAGTGGCGTGGCATCTGCAAAGGTGGTTAAAACTACTTTTAAGGTAGGTGGTGTTTGTGATTTATGTAAGGCAAGGATCGAAAAGGCTGCCAGGTCTGTGCCAGGGGTGAAAACGGCTTCATGGAATGTGAAGAGCAAGCAAATGGTCCTGACTTATGATAATAAGTTGACTACACCTCGGAAAGTTGAAGCAGCTATTGCCGGGGCCGGGCATGATGCGGGTTCGGTGAAAGCTACATCTGCAGCCTATCAGAAATTGCCTGGATGCTGCAGATATCGTAGGTGATGTGACCGACAGGAATGTCTGAGAAGTAAACTGGTCCTTTGATTTGGTTTTTATACCAAGTCAAGGACCAGTTTTATTTTGGTAGGAAAAGAAGGTAGAAGGTAATAAAAAAAGCAGGATAGGTGATGAATGAATAAGTCCGATCCTTTAGCAAAGGACCGGACTCATAAGGTATATATATAGAAAATTATATCTTTCCGTATTATTCTTTCAGCAGTTTCTCGATTTCTGCTGCGACATGCTCTATTTTCTCTGTAGGTTCGAAACGGGTGACTACATGCCCTTTCTTGTTGATCAAGAATTTAGTGAAATTCCACTTGATATCGGGCTTGCTTTTATAATCAGGATCTTCCTTTGAAAGCATCTTGTCCAGAACAGGATAGATAGGATGAGTCTCATCCCAGCCTGCAAAGCCTTTTTTCTCCTTAAGAAATTTGTAAAGTGGCTCGGCATCATCTCCGTTAACCTTTATCTTCTTGAATTGGGGAAATTTTGTTCCATAGTTAAGTTTGCAGAACTGATGAATGCTCTCATCTGTACCGGGAGCCTGTTGAGCAAACTGGTTACAAGGGAAGTCAAGAATCTCAAAACCTTGAGAATGATACTTCTCATACAGTTTCTCCAAGTCTGCATAGGTTGGAGTAAAGCCACATTTTGTTGCAGTGTTGACAATCAGGAGTACTTCGTTTGCATACTCCTTCAAGGATACTGGATTTCCTTTTCTGTCCTTGACAGTGAATTCGTAAATTGTTTTCATTTTCTTAGTTTATCTAATTGATAAAATTGTTTAAGAATTGATTCTTATTTGTTCTTTACTGTAACGCAAAGATAATTAATTATCTTGTGAAAACAAATCAAATTTTGAAAAATATTTCATTTTTTAGAGTTATTTTAATTACTGGTCTTTGCTCCTTTCCTTCTTTAATTTTATCCAGTCTCTTCTTTATGGCGGATCTTTGACTTGTATTTGAAACCAGAAGGGGGACTTTTAAATGTTAATTATGTTCATTTTATAGGGAAATCCCCCTGCAAAATAGGATTATTAGTTGTCTGGTTTGCTCGTTTTCATGTATCTTTGTTTGCAGAAAGGTCAAGAAACTATAAAAAACAAAATAGAATGAAAAAGTGGACAGTGACTTTGATGGTATTAGCTGTAGCAGCAATGCCATTCTTATTTACAAGTTGTGATGATTCCGATGACGGGGACTATTATTATAATCCCTGGGATGATGGTTTCAGCTGGAATGATCCTTGGTGGTATGGTTATGACGATGGCGGATATAACTGGAATGACTATTATAACAATGGCCGTGACGACAATAATTCCCAGGACCGCATTTTAGCCGAAGCTCTGGCGTTGAACGGAGAGTGGAGGGGGACCATGCAATACGTGGATTCCAAGACGCAACAAACCAGTAAGTTCAACTGCGACATGACTTTCACCCAGTATGACCAGAGTTCTGTAAACGGTACAGGTATTGAGGTGGATAATGATGGTGACCAGTCTCAGACCTTGCATTTTAAATGGTATACCTTGCATTTTAAATGGTATATTGATGAGAAGAACGGTGATATCTATATCCGGTATGATAGTGGATCTACGTTCGTCATGGATGCACAGTCCAGCCAGAGAGGTTTCAGTCTGGCGGAGGGCGATTATTTTGATGGTTATATGATCGGCTCAAATTCTAATGATATGGCCTACATCCAGTTAGACCGGGTTACTGTGAATACTGCTGATGTCACTCGTGCTGCGGCTAATCAGAATCGCTTCTTCGGTTCAAAGAATTTGATTAAGCCGAAATTGACGGCACCGCTTAAACTGATGAAGAGATAGGCTTTCGGATCATGAATAATAAAAAGAAGCCGTGTGAACAGTTGTTCATGCGGCTTCTTTTAGTTCTATACCGGTCTGTCTGTGCCTAATTGAATCCCCAGGCTCTCTTCACTTTTGATACGTCCAGGTCTTCAACTTCTTTTTCGGTTTTATCGGGGAGGTTACAAAAGAAATCAAGACCGGTATCCTTTTGCAAGGTCTCAATGTTCACAATATAAGGCCTCAGGTCCTGGCTTGTCGTCGTATTATTAGCATTCTCAAACCAAAAACCGATGGCTTTATAACCCTCTTTATTCTTCATCAGAACTGCACTGAAGAAATGTTTGGGTACAATGAGATTATTCTTTCCTAAGATGTAGTTTCCGTCGCTGATCGTGCCTCCTTTGCAGACATACAGGGTATCCGTTACGGGTGAGTTGGCTGAGATCCAGTCCCGGAGCTGGTTTTCCATCACTTCCCAGATACCTGCATTGAAGCCATGCACTTGTGCAGACATGTTAGACAGAAAAAAGGTCTGATAATTCGCCGTAAACGAATAGCGTCGGTCTTCGGAAGGGCAGAGATGTCCATGGTCATAGTCTGAATTATAGTAGGGATCTGAAGCCCTGCGGTATTTCGGCAAAAGGTCCGGATCCTGTGGATACTGGTCTTCCCGGTTTACTGGTTTATATCGCGGGGTATTAATCTGACGGTTTCGGGCATACATCTCGTAGCAAGTAAAAAGATTAGCTTTTTTTACTTTGTCCCAGGCCAGTGAGTAGTTGACATCTTTTTTATCACTTCCTGGTTCAGGAGCATAGTGGACAACGATCGTATCGTTACTTGCCGAAGAGACATGTGGAAATTCAAGGCGTGTAACCTCTGAAGCCATGACGGAACTGGCGACATTCTTGTTCGTATTGTCTGAACCACTCTGATTGCTGTTATCCTCATTGCTACTGCTGCAGGCTGCAAGGGTAAGGGCTGCAAAAAGGAGTGGGAGAGTATTGTTTTTAAATAGATTCATATTAAAAAAATTAAGTAGGAAGGGACAGAAAAAGAAAAAGTGCGGACTGACGTATATGCAACTACGTCAGACCACACTTATAAGTCCTGTGTATAGGATTGAATATATAGATTACTTCTTCAACTTACCGTAACGGCTCATGAAGCGGTCTACACGACCGGCACTGTCGACCAGTTTGCTCTTACCTGTAAAGAATGGGTGAGAACTGCTTGAAATTTCAATCTTAACCACTGGGTAAGTCTCTCCTTCAAATTCTACTGTTTCTGTCGTCTTGCATGTAGAACGTGAAAGGAACATATCGCCGTTAGACATATCCTTGAATACGACGGGGCGATAGTCTTTTGGATGAATACCTTTTTTCATTTTAATCTAAATATTTAATTATCAATAATTTCTTCTCGATTTAACAGGGAGCAAAGGTACTAATAATTTTGCTCTTTGCCAAATATTTAATGAAGTTTTTTATTTTGCGTAAGTGATAGTGATTGACTTGATACGGAGCTGGACTCCACCACCTGTTCCGGTAAAGGCGTTTACGATGGTAATTGTGGAAGCACTCAAGCCATCGAATACTGCTTGTGTATTACTTGCTTTGTTGTTGATGGCTACTTTCGTATCACCGCTCATGGCATAGGCTTCATCATTACCATTATAGAATGTCCCATTATAACCGTCGGTAGTGGTTATGGATACCTTTACGATTTTCTTGGTATTGGGACAAGTAATGACAAGTGTGTTGTTAGCGTACATCCTGACGGACTCATATCCTGTATTCGTATTATTATAAGCCGGAGCAGTTTTCCCGCTACCTTTATCAAAGGTCAGTGCTGTACCGTCTGTCAGTGTTGTCGTTGTAACACTTCCTGCAGCAAAGCCCATGTCTGTGGCTGCCTCTGTAATAGTGTTCCCGCCAGTTTCTCCGCCGGAATTCTTATGTACGATAATGGAAATGATCTGACTTTTCTTGATTTCCTGAGAAGTCACCTGGGTACCAGTATAGAGAGAAAGTTGTCCTAAGATGACTACGGTGTCACCTACTGCGAGTTGGTCATTTGAAGTAAACTTATCTCCTTTCAGATACATTCCGTGATAGATTTCAAGGTCATTGGCAGACTCGCCGTCATCGGAAATATAATAGGTCATACTCCCATACTTGGAATCTACTGTTCCTGTCTTGGCGACTATTCCTTGAATATACACATTGTTTGTCGGTAGGGTTCCTGAATCAAAAATACTCTTCGTCTTAGCTACGTTATAAGGTGAGTTTTCTGTTCCATCTCCAGAAGGTTTGTCCGAACTGGTGCCGGTATTTCCGTTGAGCGAGTAAATGTAGTTCCCTTGAGTAAACTCTTGGGTTCCATTGTAATTCACCAGTTTTCCGCAAACGACTACGGAGTCACCTTCTTTGATTTCATCTTCGGAGGCAAAGTGCTTGTTGCCAAGAGCATAGCCGCGGTAGACGACCAGTTTGTCATTTCCCTTTCCATCATCTGAGAGGTTATAGGTGGCATTGCCATAGGAGGTATCTATACTTGGTGTACCTGTGATGACACCTTTGACATAGACGGTCTGATCCAGACCTTGCCCTGCGGTGATGTAGTTCAAGGCGGTAGCCACATTGAACGGGTCATCCTGCGTTCCGGTTCCACTTGGATTGATCGGTGTTTCGTGGGTGCTGTCACTATCAGTGGGCATCGTATATGGCGCCGGAACATCCTCGCAACCTGTAAAAGTCATGGCCGTCATGGCCAGAAGAAACAATGAATAGATTAACTTTTTCATGTTTATATTAATTTGTAGTTTTCGTATTCTGTAATGGTGTTATTTCGCGGGAGTAATATCATCCGTGGAACGGAGCAGGATCTGCCAGGTATTCTTGAAACGTGTGAAGATACCGGTAATGTCTACTTTTCCTGTCGGCATCACGGCAGTGGCAAAATCTGCGTATGTACTTGTCCGCAGGACAAGATTCTGACTGCTGAACCCACTGAAAGGCCGGTTGGCACAGTTGGAGGTGAGCTGTACGCTGCCGTCACTCGGTGCATAGACAGCTTTTCCGTCTGCATCGGCAAGGGCCACGTTATGAATGGTCATCAACTTACCACAATTGTCATTCAGATACCCTGCGTCGGTCACCTTGCTGGCATCGAAGTCCTCTGTCAGGTCCTTGGCCTTTGACGGATCTACTGTGCCTAGCAGCTTGACATGATTCTCCCATGTGTAACGGTCCATGCGGCCGATGGACTTTGCTCCGGTGGAAGTGTTGACATAGACGCCGCCCACTTCACACTGCTGGCCGTAACCACCGATGTAAAGTCCATTAAGGTTGATGAGTATCTCCTGTCCTACAGGCAGGTAACCATGCAGGCCGCCGGCATTGATGCAGACCAGCAGAGCGCCGGTGGAATCCTGGAGGGCAATCTCCTGATAGATGTTGCCCTGCTCATCATTGCCGGTGACGATACCTTTGATTTGGACATCTGCATTTATCTGGGTATAGTTACTCTGACTGATGACATTACTGTAATTCTCCTTCAGTTTCTGGATCGTAATTACTTGGGTTTCCTGAATGCTGTTGTTGCCATAGGGCGGATTGTTCGGATCCAGTTTTGGCGCGGCATAGTCAGAGCCCATACACGAAGCAAAAAGGCCTGTGATGCACAGGAACAGAGAATATTTGATTGCTTTAATTACTTTCATGACGTTTTACTTTAGAATCTATAGGAAATCTGGAATATTCCATTTGCTCCATATACGTAGTATTTCTTCGGGTTTTTGGAGAACTTGTATACACGTTGTTTGCTTAGCGTGCCTGTACTCTGGTCGACGGTGTAGTCACTTCTGCTTTGCTCATAACCGCCACTTACAATATGCTGGTTGTTGAGGATATTCGTAACCATCAGGTTGAAATTCAACTGCCCGTGTTTCAGATATACGCTTTTGCCGATGCTGCCGTCAACCATCCAGCCTCCATGGCCTTTTGCCTGACTGGGTACGATCAGGTTACCCTGATTGTCCACACTCCCCATTGTGGTTAGCGTTTTCTGATAGCGGAAACAGGGAGAATAACTCAGGTAGATGCGGTCATAGTAGTTGGCTGTCAGGTCTACATACCAGCCTTTCGAGTGGAAGTTTATCCCTGCGCTGGCTGCTGTCAGTGGTGTGCCGCTTTCCCGCATGTTCTTATTCATGACGATGTCATGGGTGACGGTAGCTGAGTTGGAATTCATATAGTTGACGCTGGCATTATTCACATTGCGTGCATCACTCCAGGTTCCTAAAGTTTTCAAGTCAAGGAAGGAGGTGAGTTTGAAGTCCATACCGGCCTCTACTCCATAGTATTTCTTCTTCATCCCGGTCATGCTCACATAGGTGAAGGCGTTGGCATCATCAAAATAGAAGTTCTGCCATTCCGTGACATGATCCAGATAACTGAAATAAGCATTCACGTTTGCGTGTATCCAGGCATTCTGGTACTGGTAATCAAATTCACTGCTGAACACATGCTCATCATGCAGGTTCAGGACAAAATCATTGTTCATTTCCGGAGAGATAAAGGCGGTATTGGCCGTAGGCGGGCACCACTCATAGCCGGCACCGACCTTGAAGACGTGGCCTCGGCCTGCATCCAGTGTCAAACTGCCCTTGGCACCGCCTTCGCCGAAGGTTGCACGGCCGCTCTTGCCGTAGGAGTTCTCCGGGAACATACCGTTCTGCATAAAGCCTTTGCGGCGCATCTGCGTCTGGCCGATCTTAGCGGCAAGCATGACGTGGAAACGGCCGATATTGTTGCCATAGTTCCCCCAGAGGAGTCCTTTCTTTACAAGGATATTATAGTCGTAACCGAATTTGTCGCCTTCTTTGATCACCTTGCCCTTACCATCAGCACCTTCTGTCCGGAGATCATACTGGACCCTCGGGTCCGTAGCCGGGTAAGTGCCTATAGCATAAGTGTTGATATTATGAAACTCATTTGCTCCCAGCAGGTCATCCATCGTCAGGTAGTGACGACCGCTGTTTTCAGCGAGCGTAAGTCCTGTATGGATGGTCCCGCCCTGGTGGAGCTTTGCCGTCAGTGTAGGGTTCACGCTCAGTGTGAGGGCATTGTTATGCTTGGCCTGGACATAATAGATGGCATCATTGCCTATCGCTGCAGCCTGCTGGTTGGCGAAGTAGAGCTGGTCCCAGTTGATCTGCCGGTTGGCCTTGCTGGCTTTCCAGTACTGGTAAGAATTCAGCCACTCCTTATAGGAGGTCTCATCATTGCTTTGGGTAATATCAGCCTGGTTATCCCAGACATCATAGAAGCTGCTGGGCAGGTTCTTCCAGTAGTCCGGCTGGGGATTCTCGCTGTTACTGTAATCGAGTTTGGTACTTTTATAGATCCCGTATCTGCCGAAAACGGAAGTAGTCAGCTTCAGGTCCCGGTTGATATTCCAGTCCCAGGTCAGGATTCCGGATGGTGAGTAATCATTGACCACGCGCGAATTGCGCTTATGACCGTTCTGATAGCCCCAGTATGGATTATAATAGTAGTCGTTGGACAGCCAGTAGGCTTCGTCGGTAGAGGCACCCTGTGTGGACCGTTCCGTGGGATTCCCCCATGTAGTGAAGGAAAGGCTGCTCCCTGAATTCCATTTCTTTTCTATCCCCAGGAAATAGGAGAGGGCATTGTAAAAGGTTCCTTCTACATAACCGTGATTTGCCCACCGGTAGGTCAATCCTGCTGTAAGCGCCCAGCCCTTGGAATTGAATCCTGACGAATAGGTGTACATCCCACGTAGGGTGTAGTTGCGATTTGCCATTCCTATGGAAGCATAGTTGCCTGCTCCCTGGCTGCCTGCACGGAAGTCATAATTGTTGCTTCCTGCCATTCCTGGCATCGAGAAGTTGTTGCTTTCGAAAGGTAAGGCAAAATCGGAAGAACGGGTGAAACGGTTCAGCCCGCCGATATTGGAATATCGGAACTGTCCCGATTCCATATCGTTCATCGGGGCGCCGTTGACGTAAATATCGTTATACTTTTGTGAAAAAGCACGATAGCGGAAACGTACCGGCGAAAATAGATAACCTGCCTCTGAAGCATACTCGTTGTTGTTGGAATTCAGAATCGTGACATTTTGCGACATGTCGTCATCTTCTCCTAACTGTGCCTCAGTAAAGGTGAAAGCATTCTCATCCATCGACGTGGCTGCATTTTGATCCGTTTTGGTGTTCTGTGCCAAAAGCAGCGGACTGTAGAATGAGAGTGCGAGTACCGCAATTTTTACCTGATTGTGCATGAATGTAGTTTAATAAAAATTATATCTTATCGCAAAGTAACAAAATAAATTTTAAATTAAAAAGTTTTTTTGATTAATTTTTCATGAAATATGCTCGTAATTCGGAAGAAATTACGATATTTGCAATACTGAAAAGGAGATGAAATGTTTTTTAGGGTTAAAAAAGGTGATTGTTGTTAAATGAAGTTTTATTGATTAAAGTAGGGGGAAATGATGACAATTGTCTTACGATATTGATTTGAGATGAAATATTTATCATTTGAAAAATATAATTGAGAAGAATATGAAAAAACAATTGTTGTTTCTTGCAGCCTTGCTGTTGATCAGTCTGACGGTTTCTGCTCAGAAGAAATACACGTGTTATGCGGTAGGGTTTTACAATCAGGAGAACCTTTTTGATACTTGTCATGATGCGGGTAAAAATGACTATGAATATCTGCCTAATGGCAGTGCTCACTGGGACAAACTCCGGTATACGCATAAAATTCACAATATGGCTCGTGCGCTGGCAGACATTGGTACGGATGTGCTTCCTAAAGTGGGATGTACAATGATCGGGATGGCTGAAGTGGAAAATGACCATGTGATGAACGATTTGATAGCCCAGCCTCCTTTGAAGGACAGGGGATACCGGTATATACATATTGAAGGGCCTGATCGCCGGGGGATTGACTGTGCATTGCTTTATAATCCGGCACTTTATACAATCAGGAATGTGAAATTGATCCCTTATCATCAGGAGTTAGCTAAGGACAGTGCTTTCAAGACGCGAGGCTTCCTGACCGTCAGCGGGGAACTGGCGGGGGAGCATGTCTCGGTGATCGTCTGCCATTGGCCGAGTCGCTTTTCCGGGAGTTTTTATCGTGAAAGTGCTGGACGACAGGTGAAGGTGATCAAGGATTCTCTGTTGAGAGATGATCCCCACTGCAAGGTGATCGTGATGGGGGATATGAATGATGATCCTACAAATGCCAGTATGCATAAGTACCTGAGTGCTAAGGGGGAGATAGATCAGGTGGGACCTGATGACATGTATAACCCTTGGTATAATATCCTGGCAAAGGACGGAAAGGGTACGCTGAGTTACCGGGGATCATGGGATCTTTTCGACCAGATCGTGATGACTCCGAACTTGATCAACAAGAAAGGCGTGCATGATTATTCTTCTTTGAAGTTCTGGAAAAATGAGATCGTCATACGGGATTACCTCGTCCAGCAGTCGGGACCTTATAAGGGTACTCCGAAACGTACAATGGCTGGTGGCGTGTGGTTGGATGGTTACAGTGACCATTTCCCCGTGGTGGCTTATTTCCTGAAGGAGAGAAAATAGTGAGGACCTTATGTACAATCCTATTTATAAGAGGTAATAAATGAATGCTGTAGATGAAGAGGGTAATCATGAGGAGAGGGGTAAGGGACCGGTCATCGAGTCTCATCCTTTTAAACCCTGGTTACCGGAGGGTGCACGTCTGCTGATGCTCGGGACGTTTCCTCCTGCACCCAGGCGCTGGTGTATGCCCTGGTATTATCCGAATTTCCAGAATGATATGTGGCGTATCTTCGGTATCCTTTTTTTCGGGGACAAGGAACATTTCGTCGTTCCTGGTGAGAAGCGCTTTGACCTTCCTGCGATCCAAAAATTCCTGGAACAGCATCATATTGCTATCTTTGATACGGCTTTGCGGATACGCCGGATGAAGGGAACGGCGTCTGACAAGGATCTTGAAATCGTGGAACCGACGGATCTGGATGGCCTGCTCCGTTCTCTGCCGCAATGCAGGGGAGTGCTCACGGCCGGGCAACTGGCTACGAAAGTGTTTACGGATCATTATGGGATCAGGGCCAAAGGCTTGAAGATGGGGAGTTATGTGGAATTTTCCTTCGAGGGAAGGGCTCTCCGGCTTTACCGGATGCCGAGCAGCAGCCGTGCTTACCCGATGGCTGTCGGAAAAAAAGCTGCTTACTATAAGAAAATGTTTGATGAATTACTTTAGTTACGATATTAACGCGATAGAGAATGCCAAATAAGATAACAGTAATAGGTATTGCCGGTGGAACAGGCAGCGGAAAGACAACTGTAGTGAAAAAGATCGTTGAGGCCTTGCCTCCCAACTATGTGGCGGTGGTTCCACAGGACTCTTATTACAACAGTACAACGGGGATGACGGATGATGAGCGCCATGCCATCAACTTTGATCATCCGGATGCCTTTGACTGGAAACTGCTGATCAGGCAGATCGGTGAGCTGCGTCATGGCCGTGCCATAGAGCAGCCTACTTATTCTTATCTGAAATGCAACCGACTTCCGGAAACGGTCCATGTAGAACCGAAAAGGGTGATCATCATCGAGGGAATTATGGCTTTGCTGAATAAAAAACTCCGGGATATGATGGATCTCAAGATCTACGTGGACTGTGATTCGGATGAACGGCTCATCCGGAATATTCAGCGGGATACGATCGACAGGGGACGCACGGTGTCAATGGTCGTCGATCGCTATCTGAAGGTCTTGAAGCCGATGCATGAACAGTTTATTGAACCTACGAAGCGTTATGCGGACTTGATCATCCCCGAGGGGGGCGAGAATGTTAAAGGGATCGGCATCCTTTGCAAATATATTGAAGGGCTGATCCTGGAGGATAAGGTGAATTCGAAATAACTGTCTTTTTATTTCTCCGTCTCTTTCTCCTGTTTCTTTCCCTCAGTGCTTCCTTCCTGCTCCGCGCTGTTGGTTTGGGGATGGTATCGCTGCGCTGCTTGTGTAAACTCTTTCTTGCACCGTGCTGCCTTGATGGAATTGGTACATTCTACGACTCCGTAGAGTATCATGCACCATCCAATGACTACTAATGGAGCTGCGGCAATTGCTGAAGGCTTGATCAGGGCGATAAGACCGACCAGGAGGATAATGGAGGGGAATATCCAGAAGGCGGCTCCCACCTTGGCAAATTTCTTTACCATGGCAAGATTGATAAACTGGTTGATGGCTCCAAGGATCAGTATGAGTGCGAAGATAAGCGTAAGGGCGGTGATGAAATTGTTCGGGATGAGGGCCAGGATAATACCTAATATAATGCTTCCTATTCCTACGATCGGAAAGGCGGGTTTCTGACCCGTCAGTTGTTTGCCATTGGCATCATAGATAATGGCATCTGAGGCGTGTTTCCGGGTACTATAATAGGTGGCGATGGAGATGACTCCCGAGATCAGGAATAGTGCCCCGATGATCATCGTCATCCACGTGACGGTCTTGTTGCGGAACCTGACTAATAAAATGCCGACGATAATGGCTGTGATAGCCCTGAAAAAATGACTCTGTAATACTTTCATGAATGATCTGTATTGATATACCTGTCAGAAGTTGCTGACTTGCTTCTATGAAATGAGGTATTTGTATTCTTATTTCTTGCAAATTTACGAAAAATCTTTGTCCTTTGTCCTTTCTTTCTCTCTTTTTTAGTAATTTTGCACGCAAATTTAAACAAAATGACAACATTATATTTGGTACGACACGGTGAAACGATAGCTAACGCTGCAAAAATCCTTCAGGGACAGCGCCAGGGACAATTGAATGAGATGGGGATTAAACAGGCGGAACAAACTCGTGACCAACTGTCGAAGAAACCGATAGATGTGTTTGTCTCAAGTGATCTGAAACGTGCCATGGATACGTGTAAAATCATCGCAGCACCTCATGGCGTAACGGATATTGTTACGACTCCTCTTCTTCGTGAACGCGATTGGGGGAGTTTCACGGACAAGTTTATCCCTAACCTGGAGGGCGTCAAGTGGCCCGAAGATGTGGAATCTCTGGATAGCCTGAAATCCCGGGCTCGTGCTTTCCTGAATTGGCTGAAGGTGACTTACCCTGACCGGACGATTTTAGCCGTAGGACATGGCATCATCAACAAGGCCATACAAAGTGTTTACTATAAAAAACCGATGAATGAGATTGCCAAAATGGGCAATGCTGAAGTGAGAGTCTTCAAACTTTGACCGCTCGGGTGCTGTGTAGCTCTGTAACGGCGAAGGCTCTTTTATAATAAAGGATCTTTCTCGTAAAAAAAACAGCGGGGCAACCTCACGGTCTCCTCGCTGCACACTTATTATAACTCTATAATTTTTCCTGAAAACCTACATTTAATAATTCTGTTATTTTACCTGATTTTTATTAGTGATGTCCGCCAAAAGCACCTCCGTTGGAAGATCCGCTGCTGTGGCCACCACCAAAACTTCCGTGTGAGCTTCCGCTTCCCCCTGCACTTCTTGTGCTCTCGTGTGAACTTCCAAAACTTCTGCCTCCGAAAGAGGAATGATTGGAAGAAGAGGAAGAGGTGTTTCCGCGTGAGCGGGAAGAGCCGAAGAAGGAATTACTGCTGGAATTAGACCGGGGGGAAAAGGTCTGACTCGGGCTGCTGTTGCTTTCCCGGAAAGAGCGTCCACTTCCGAACATGCTGCCACTATTGTTTCTGACAGTCGTACGTGTACTGCTCTGTCTGCCGAACATTCCATTGTGATGGGTGCGGTTGCTCTGGTCTTGGTTCATTGAGCCGAAGGAGCCGTTGTCCTGGTATCCCGCATTCCTGGTATTCATGTTCCCAAAGACCCGGCCTTGCCCATAGTCTCCCCGGTTGAACGCATCTCTCATACCCATCTCGTTTCTATTGTAGCTACGTCCTCCGAAATCGCGGCCGCGGTACCAACTCCTTCCTCCGTTGTCCCTCCAACTGTGTCCGCCACGATAATTGACGATAAACGTGGGAGATCCGAAGTAATAGTAGTTGCGGTGCGGGTAGCGGGCATAGATTCTGAAATGCCAGTAATCACCGTCCCAGTAAAGTGGGCGGTAGAAGTAGAGATCATTCAGGTAGTTATTGTATTGCCAGTCCAGCAGAATGTAGCTCAAATCCATATTCCGTTGTCTCCAATAAGAACCATACAGATCATCATAATTATCAATGCTCATCAGATAGTCCAGGTTGATCTCGTAAGCTGCCTCATACTGTTCGTCAGTCAGGTTCAGCTCATAGGCCATTTTATCCGTCAGGAAGAGAGCCTGGTCTTTGGCCTGGTCGTAGCTCATGGCATTTATTGTGCCTGTGAAGGTGAAAAGTGCCACAAGGGCTATTATTAACTTTTTCATAATCGTATGCTTTTAATGTTCCTTCTTTCTTCTTTCAAGGGCAAAGATACATGAAGAAAAGGACTTTAAGTAAGGCTTTTCCCTAAAGTAATGGGGGAAAATCCCTATTGTAAATGGGATTCCCCGAGTAAAGGAGGCTGGTCCGAATCTTGAATGATGCATTTCGTGATGATCTTTTTCTTCTCTTTCTGGTTGGTTGGCGGTTATCTGCTTGTTCTTGGATCAGGAAAAATAGAGAAAAAAGTGGAAATAAGCTGAAAATATTTTGCTAATTCAGTTTTTGGCCTTATATTTGCACCGCTGTACTATCGCCGGGGGTGTTCTGGATTTGACGGCAAGTCGGGATGGTATGTAAGCATGCGGAGCCTCGTTGGCTAGCTCCTGAATCTGAGTGAACAAAAATTTAATTGGCGAAAACAATTACGCTCTCGCTGCCTAATCGAAGTATAGTAGATTACTGGCTCAATCCCGTCACTAGGTGATGGGACGAGACATCGCTCAAGGGATGTTGTTCCGAATCTTCTTGGTCAAGCGGTGCAGGTAAATCGGAAATAGTCCGGGTAGTCCTCGATGCCAGGATGAAATTTTTAGAGGATAAGGCTGTAGTTGGTGGTCCAGGTCTTGCTACAGCACGAAAATGGAGGCTGGAATAAGCATGTAGAAAGCGTATGGTTTCCTTGTTCGGACGCGGGTTCAAATCCCGCCACCTCCACAAGTGGGAGAAGAAACGGAGAAAAATTCCTTATCAGAATATTTTCTCCGTTTTGTTTTTAGCAGTATCTGATCTATTCTTTTCTTCCCCTTTTTACTTACCAATATACAAGATTTTATCATACAGGAATAATAGGTTACACTGTGATGCTGTTTGTATGGTTATTGGAAAATACAGAAATGACAACTGGTATGCTAATTAAGCCTGTTTGCGTTTTAAGATATTAAAGACCTCTTGCGTCTGATTCTTAACGGTAGATTCATTGTTGCGCAGTATAGTTCATAGAGCAGAGCTGTATGCACCATACAGTATACCGCAATGTACCATACAGTAGGGCTGTATGCACCATAGGTGTTCTTTTATCTTTGATATTACCTTAACATGAAGGGATAATTATTATCAATATTTTTAGGATTTTTGCCAATAAATGATTAACTTTGAAGAGGTATTGTAAAGTATATTATGGCAAGAAAACAGAACTTGAGTTATCAAGATATTGAAACTGCACTGAAAGTGTTCAAAGATTATCATGTACAGGCATCGGAAGTGGGTTACGAAATTCTCAAGGCTTTTGGCAAAAGCGATGCGGATATTCGCCGCTATCGTGAAGGAAAGGGAATTTTATCGACATACGAGGGACTTCTCATCAAAGGCTTATTTGGATTCAAGTCTGCTTCCTCCATAACTTTGACTTCTGTATTGGAAATGATGAAAGTGGATACAAAAGTTATTAAGGCAGCACCAAAGATAATTGCAGTCAGTGATGGTAAAACTATCTTGGCTTATGATATGCGGGAAAAGGAATCTTATGAGAATCCTCTGGACCGCCTATATTGTGACTTTGCTTTTTTCTATCCGCTTTCTGGTGTGGAAAAGTTCAAATTAGTGGAAGAAAACCCGGCTGATGTGAAGGCTGCGGAAAAACTTGCAAAACTGCATGATGCTCTTCGTGCCTACAATGATTTCAGCAGTAGTAGCCAATTGCATGATCTGAACTTGTTTATTGCTCGACTATTATTTTGTTTCTTTGCTGAGGATACGGGTATTTTCGAAGAGAATCTTTTTACCGGATCTATCAGGAGATATACTAAAAGTGATGGCAGTGACCTTGCAGAGTATTTGGATGCAGCATTCAACATTATGGATGTCAAAGTGCGTAATGAAGACACGATAAAGATTATATCACAATTTCCCTATGTAAATGGAGGCCTGTTCGCGCGGCATATTCAAATACCGAGGATGGGATATAAAGCGCGGAAAATCATTATTGAATGTGGCGAATTGAACTGGAAAGACATTAATCCGGACATTTTCGGATCAATGATTCAGGCAGTAGTAGATCCGGAGATACGAGCCAATCAAGGTATGCATTATACCAGCGTTCCCAATATTATGAAGGTGATTAATCCTTTGTTTATGGACGAACTGAGGGCGGAATATAATGCACTGAATGAAGAGTTTTTGTTAAGTAAGCGGCAGAAAGAGATAGGGGCATTGAGTGATAAAGACTTTGGATTGAAACGCCAGACGATCGTTAAAAAGATCAATGCCCTATTGTTGCGTATGAGCAATATGAAGTTTTTCGATCCTGCCTGTGGCAGTGGCAATTTCCTTATTATTGCTTACAAGTCTTTGCGATACCTTGAGATGGACATCCTGAAACTTCAACAGGAGTGTGAGGGTGAGGGCTTTCTAACAGCCGTTATGGGAACTTGTATCAGCTTGCAACAGTTTTATGGTATCGAACTGTTGGATTTTCCTCATGAGGTGGCCATGTTGTCTTTATGGCTGGCACAGCATCAGATGGACAATAAACTTTTTGAAAATTTCGGTATTAATACCCAGGCTTTGCCATTGCATAATATTACCCAAATTAAATGCGGAAATGCTTGCAGATTGGATTGGGATGAAGTTTGCCCCCATGAGAAAGATGAAGAAGTATTTGTTTTCGGAAATCCACCGTATTTAGGGGCACGGTTGCAAAGTAAAGAACAGAAAGAGGATATGAGATTTGTGTTTAAAGAAACTCGGACTTATAATAATCTTGATTATATAACAACATGGTTTTATAAGGGCGCAAATTACATTAAAGACTCAAGAGCTAAGGTGGCTTTTGTAACGACAAATTCTATTTGCCAAGGTGAACAAGTTTCTCTTTTGTGGCCATATATCTTTGAAAAAGGTATAGAGATTGCTTTTGCATATCATTCCTTCAAATGGTCTAATAATGCTAAATATAACGCAGGTGTGACATGTGTAATTATTGGGTTACAAGTTCATACCAATGGAGCTAAATTTATTTTTGACAGGACAAAGTCTCAGCAAGTAGATAATATTAATCCGTATTTATTAAAAGGGAATTCTGTAATTGTAGAAAAAAGGAATATCCCTTTGGTTAATGTTCCCCATATAGCTTTTGGTAGTATGCCTAATGATGGAGGATATCTGTTGCTCAATTCTTTTGAAAAAAAACAATTAGTTAATGATTATCCAAAGTCTCAGGTTTTCATTCATCCAATATTAGGATCTGTTGAATTTATACGTGGGGAAGAACGCTATTGTTTATGGATCAAGAATAATCAGCTTGGTTTAGCATATTCGATTAAGCCTATAAAGAATAGAATAGAAAAGTGTAAGATGATCCGACTTAAAAGTAATCGGGAGAGCACTCAAAAACTAGCATTAATTCCTTATCAATTTGGAGAAAGAAGATATGAAAATTCAAAATGTATTATCATTCCCGCAGTCTCGTCAGAACGGCGTGAATATATTCCCATGGGGTATCTAAATGAGGGGACTGTGGTTTCTAATTCCGCTTTTGCTATTTATGGTGCTCAGACGTGGCTTTTTGGTATACTTGAAAGTAAAATGCACATGGTATGGGTACGAACCGTTGGAGGAAAACTAAAAACCGATTATCGCTATTCTGCCCAACTTTGTTATAATACCTTTCCCTTTCCAAATCTTACGTCAACAAAGCGTGATGAGCTCCAGTCTGCTGCGGAAGAGGTGCTTATTGTCCGGGAGGGACATCCTGGAATGACGCTTGCAGAAATGTATGATCCCGATCGGATGCCACTTGATCTCCGCCAAGCGCACAATACTTTGGATGCCGTTGTGGACAGCTGCTATCCAGGTTATCCGTTTGCTACTAATGATGCAAGATTGGAATGTCTCTTTAAAAGGTATGAAAAGTTGGTGAATCAATCGCTTCCTATAAAGAAAAATAGGCGGAAGGGAAGTTCAAAATAAATAAGAGCGAGAAATTGTGAGATAGAGAAATAGAGAGTCTAATGATAGATATACAAAACAGAAATAATTTCGTGGATATCCATTATGCTCAGACAGGAAAGTCGAGTAATGTGGATCAACTAGGCATGCGCGAGATGCAAGCTAAGGCTTATGAGCATAGAGACCAGCGTTTCCTTCTGATTAAAGCACCTCCAGCGAGTGGAAAAAGTCGGGCTTTGATGTTTATTGCATTGGATAAGTTGGCTCATCAAGGTATCAAAAAGGTAGTTGTAGCTGTTCCGGAAAGGAGTATAGGCCGATCGTTCCGGAGTACAGCTTTGAAAAAGTTTGGTTTCTTTGCTGATTGGAAAGTAGCTCCGTATTTCAATTTATGCTCGGCAGGAGGCAATGAAAGTGACAAGGCCGGCAGATTTTGCGAATTCATGCATGGCCCTAAGGGGCAGATTTTGTTATGCACCCACGCTACTCTGCGTAATGCCATGAAACAATTGGAGGATACAGACTGGAATCATTGTTTGCTTGCTATTGATGAATTTCATCATACCAGTGCTGATGCCAATAGTGAGCTAGGGGATACCGTACGGCGGGTGATGAACCATTCTACGGGTCATATTGTAGCGATGACAGGCAGTTACTTCCGGGGGGATGGTATTCCTGTATTGCGAGCCGAAGACGAAGTCCGCTTCTACCCCGTTACCTATAATTATTATCAGCAGTTGAATGGATACAAGTATCTTAAAAATCTTGTATTGAGCTATCATTTCTACAAGGGGGTATATCTGGATCATCTCATGGAAGTGCTGGATACCCATAGAAAAACTATTATACACATACCATCTGTGCAAAGTAGGGCATCTACTGCTCAAGGAAAGTATGCTGAGGCAGCAGAGATTAGAAGGCTGATAGGAGAAGAAGTTTGGCATGATTACAATACAGGTATCTATACTCTGCGTACTTCCGATGGGAGATTGCTGAAAGTTGCCGATCTTGTAGAAGATAATGTCAAGACGCGGAACAGGGTTTATGCTTATCTGGATAAGATCAAGCAGGCTGATGATCTGGATATTATCATTGCACTGGGTACGGCTAAAGAAGGTTTTGACTGGGAATGGTGTGATACGTGTCTTACGATAGGTGTACGTGGTTCTTTGACGGAAGTGGTACAGATCATTGGAAGATGTACGAGAGACTGTAAAGGAAAAGATACGGCTCGTTTCATTAATATGATTGCAATGCCGGATGCAGACCAACCGGATGTGAAAGTTGCTGTCAATGATTTTCTTAAAGCGATTACGGCTTCCTTGCTTATGGAGCAAGTCATGGCTCCGAGTTGGCATTTCAAAACGGCTAAGGAAGAGATCGCAGATGATGATTTTGCCCGCACGATTGTTGTTGAAGGCCTTAAACCACTTTCGAGTGCCAAGACGAGGCAGATCGTGGATGAACAATTAGACGATTTAAAGGCTAGTATCCTCCAAGATGACATGGTGGTGAAAGCCATTAGTGGTAGTACAACTGCAGAGGCCATTACCCAGTATCTTATTCCAAAGGTGATTCGTGAGAAGTATCCGGATTTAAGTCAGGGTGAAGTAGAAGAAGTACGCCAACGAGTCTTGTTGGACACTGTCGTAAAAGGCAATGATATAGTTGATGAGAAGGGCAATCCTGTCGATCTATCGGAAATACCGGAAGGGCAAGAAAGTCAGGAAAGTGAAGGTAATCGACTGCTGAAACTGACGAATCGCTTTATCAATATCGACCAATTGAATATTAATTTAATTGATACCATTAATCCGTTTCAGCGTGCTTATGAAGTGCTATCAAAGACAGTGGACGCTCCTACACTGAAGATCATTCAAGATACAATAGCAGAACAGAAGTTTGATATGCCTATAGACATGGCTATCAAGTTGTTTAAAGGGCCGTTAAAAAGATGGGTTGCCGAGCATGGAGGCCAGAAACCTTCTATGAATGATCCCAATCCTCAGACTCGTGAACTGGCTTTCGCCCTGCAAAAGATAAAGAATCTCAAGATTCGCAAGATGATGGGATTGGAATATGAACCGGATAAGGATGAATGAAAATGGAATGGCCAAAAGAATTACTGGAAATTTTTGATGATGCTCTGTTGGATGACGTTCATCCTAAAGCAGCACCGGTTACGGCGGACGACAGGAAAGTGAAAAAACTGATGGAGATTACGCAGTGGTCGGAAGCGAACGGCCGGAGGGTGCCACGTAAGGACGGTGATAGCCTTAAAGAGAAAATGATGGCTCGTGCATTGAAGGCGCTGAAGGATGAGGCGGGTGAAGAACTGGCTGCGTATGATACTTTAAATCTTTTGAAGGGGGAAAGGTAATGGATATAAAGAAAGAATTGGATGATATTCTAAATGATCCTCTATTGGAGATTTCTGATAAGGAAAAATCACTTTTTGAAATCCCTTCTGACATGAAGAAGGTTCAAGGAGAAAGAAACCAGCCTGATCACTATGCCCAACGGAAGGTGTGCGAAGACTTTGCTCTTTATCAATCTGGGTTTGAACAGATACATCGGGATTTGAAACTTGGAAAAAGGAGTTTGTTGAAAACCTCAAAAACTGATAGTATGGTAGAAGGCCGGTATTATGTGGTTGATGGACAGTTGCTGCTTCTTCAACGCATCGGAAAATATATTCAGGCTGCCAATGGATTGAAGGACGGCCGTACGAGATGTATCATTGAGAATGGGACGGAAACGGATATTTTGTTGCAAACGCTTCGAAAAAACGTGATGGCAAATGGATATGCCGTTTCGGACACGCAGGAAGAAACGGAGAAATCATTGATGAATTCTGATTCTGTTTTGGAAGGAGATCAAGAGACAGGATATATTTATGTCTTGAGTTCACTTTCTCAAGAACCGGAGATTGCCTGCCAAAAGGACTTGTATAAGATTGGTTTTACAACCCATTCTGTAGAAGAAAGAATTGCCGGTGCAGCCGATGATCCTACTTACCTTATGTCACCGGTCAAAATTGTAGCCACTTACAGAATCATAAATATGAACAGCCATGTGCTGGAGACTTTGCTTCATCATGTGTTGGATGCTGTACAAATGCAATTCTCAATTAAGGATCGATCAGGAGACTTATGCCATCCCAAGGAATGGTATGTAGTTCCGCTGACAGTTATTAATGCAATTATTGGAAAAATTAATGATGGCAGTATTACTAACTACACGTATAATGCCCAACAGCAATGTCTGGAGCAGACTGTTGTCAAAGAAAGATCGACATTCAATACAAAAGGGATGAAGATTTTGACACTTAACATCAAAAAGGTCTATTTTGATCAGATTATGAGAGGGGAGAAAACGATTGAATATAGGGAATTGAAACAGACCACTCTCAATAAATATACCTATGTTGATGAGGCTGACGGCAAGCGTTATCTAAGAAGGTATGATGCGCTCCGTCTCTGTGTGGGCTATCATAGGGACCGCGAGAGTGCAATTGTAGGAGTGAAGAATATATTATATCATAAGGGTGTTGTGGAATATCATCTTGGCCGTATTTTTGAACATATAGGCTTAAGTAAATAGTTTTCTAGAACTTCCGGCTGATGCCTTTGGGTACTTTACAATGGACTCGGTATCTATGAGAAATACGACCGCTTCTCCCTAGGTTCTATCCGTCAGAGCGAGCGCCGTTGCCGTGCTTTCACTATTAACTTTCAGAAAGGAAAAGATATCACATCGTAAAGACTTAAATCATTCTATTCTTTGATTATTAAAGACTTTAAAATACCTATAGATCAATGAAAATAGTGGCTGAATATTTACTCGTTTATTGGCAATAAGCTAAAAAACCATATTTTAGCATGTATTCAACAATATCTTTCATTCCCTTTTCACGTAACTTTTCAATTAAAACTTTTGGGGGAGGCCAATTGTTCATATAAGGATTAGAATCAGGACCAGTATATAATCCACCACCGGGACCAGTATATAATCCACCACCGGGACCAGTATATAATCCGCCACCGGGACCAGTATATAATCCACCACCGGGACCGGTATATAATCCGCCACCGGGACCGGTATATAATCCGCCACCGGGACCGGTATATAATCCGCCACCGGGACCAGTATATAATCCGCCGCCAGGACCGGTATATGATCCGCCATCGGGACCAGTATATAATCCACCCCCAGGACCGGTATATAATCCACCCCCAGGACCGGTATATCTATTTCTTGACCACATAATATTTATTATTATTATCTATTTCTCGCAAAGATACTATAAAAAACATATTGGTGATTTGCGATATCTCAAAATTAGATAATATTTAACATTAATTTGATTAGTGAGGTTAATCTGCAACTATTATGCCAAAAAATTGCTTGATTTACAGCTACTTACGAACATTATTACATACAAATACTAAGCAAAAAGAGAATTTATGCTTGATATGCAGCATATGAATTGCCAAAAACTATTAATAATCAACATCATTAGTGATGATCAAATAGCTGAATAGTTATGATTATCTTTAAAATCAAGAACCAAGTATTCGCTAAATTTATTCAGCCAATGGGTGTATAATCATTCCTTTTATCTTCTTTATTCTTCAGTGTGTTAAATACATCATCAAACCATTTGCTTTTAAGAAATCTATAGCCTTGATTTCGAGCTTGATTGATAAGATATTTATTGAAAGGATATATGGTATTTAACTTCGATTCCTTTTTATAGGTAATATAGTTGTCGATTACATCTTCAAAAACGACTTGCTGAGATGACATATAATTTTCCAATGACATAAGTGTGTCTAGATTGACCATGACCAAATCTTTAATTTCAAAGGATGGACTAATAGTTCTTCTTTTAACAATCTCTCGAAATTTATTATTAAGTAAGTAATTAAACCCTTCTATATCAAAAGAACTATCTTCATAAACCAAAATGGGATATATTATAAAATATCTAGAATTAACAGAGTCACATTCTTTAGTAATATCAGAGAGTTTGGTTTCAATCGTATTTGATAATTGTGTAACGCCTTTAGGTTTCAATTTGCCATTCTTTCTATATTCACCCACAAAAATCCTATAGGTTTCCTCTTTTATCTTATCATAATCTATACAAGTCTTAATTTCCCCTTTCATTAGTACATCTTTAAACTCAAAGAGAAAGATCTTATTATCTCTTCTTATATAGTAGTCTGGCTCTCCCTCATGTAGGATATCTTTCATCTTTTCTCCCGAAAAGTGAATATATAGAGAAGAAGGGAAACATCTTCGTAAAGTTTCGTAAAAAAGATAGTGTTCAGAAAACTCTTGGCCTATTAACTGCTTGAGACTTCTATAAACTTTTTCAAATGGTAAAGATGCTGATGTGTTTTCCTTAGCAATATCGAAAAGAATTCCAGAGAAAGATTTATCCAAAAAGAATCTACTATAAAGCATGATATAAGTTCTATCTCTATATTTTAATAAAGGTTTGTCTCGTAATGATTTCAGATCAGCAGAATATTGATAATTTTTTGGATTTAAACATAAACTATCAAGGAAATAACCGTTCACATTGTCATGTCTGTTTATAGCAATGATATGACTTGGGGTTGATTGATTCTTTTCTGTTTCGAGAAACATGGTCATAATCTGATAGAGATACATTTCAGCAGATTGTAAGTTCCGATTTCTCAAAAATGTAGTCAAATAAGTCCTAAATTTTTCATTAGTTTTTGCAAACGTCATTAGTAACTCATATCCTTTTACAAAACCTAAACGATAATCTCTTATAGCACAGAGACTATTCTCATAAAGAGTAACAGGTGTAAATTTTTTACACCATTCTTCAATTGATTCATCCTCATTTGGTATTTTTTTAGTCGTTTCTAATCTTCGATCACAACATTTTAGATAGCACATTAAGAGATCATCGTAGTTTTTGTGGTTTAGTTCATGTCTCGTATCATTAAAATTGGCAAGTAAGTCATTCATGAGTAAAAGAAGGGATATCTCATCAATGAATATATAATCTTTAAATTCTATTTTTTTTAGGTAATCGAGTATTAAAGGTTGCATATATGCTGTGTAATGAAACAGCGTTGAAATAAAGAATTCATGTTCACTTTCATCTATTCTCTTCATCATTCTTTTTCTCAATGTATATGCAACAACCAATACAGAATCAACAGTTGGAAGCCTTTTGATAGTCTTCCAATAGTTAAACTTTTTATAGGGAAAAATTTGAGAAAAGGATATTAATTTGTATAAGTCAAGGTGTGTATTTTGCATAAATATTTTTATTTGGGTGAAACATGAACTTTAGGAATACATATATGTTGTCTTATTTGTTAGAGTTGCATTTCTCTCTCTTATTTGAAAGCGAGGCAGGAAGATAACTGCTTATCTGAAAAGACATCCTTAAGAATCTGCATCATTAGAAACTTATGCTTGTTCTTGTCCATATTCTTCTTATTTGAATAGTTCTTTTACTCTTTTTTCCATTGCTTTTTTGCAATAAACTGGTAAGATAGCAAAGACTTTCTTTTTGTCCAAAGCGGCTAGGTTGTCAAAGTAGAAATTGGGATACAGATAAATCATATCGAGAAATGCCCTTTCGGGTGTTGCCATCCAGATACCGTCATCGTTTTCTATCCCAAGTTGGTTGGTCATTACTTCACCTTTTATCCTTCGGAAGTTATAAGTGGTACCGTCAACTTCTATCTCCCTTGAGAGATAGCTGACCACCGTTACAGCACTGTCATACTGAAAGATGATACCGCTTTTCTGCAACACGTACTGTAGGGAAATGTAACAGGGGGTATAGATGGAACAAGCCATCTCCAATTTATTGTATTTCTCCTTGGTATATATTCCCTTTCGCGGGTTCTTCAGCAATCTGGTCTTGACATAATAGTTCATCCGCTCGATCAATTTCTGACGATCTGTCTCATGAGCGAGTTGTGC
Organism: Segatella asaccharophila; assembly: GCF_054687055.1. Lineage (NCBI taxonomy): Bacteria > Pseudomonadati > Bacteroidota > Bacteroidia > Bacteroidales > Prevotellaceae > Segatella > Segatella asaccharophila. Next base: position 53,179 of record NZ_BAACAN010000011.1, read on the forward strand.
TATCAGTGTGGGTGTAAATACAGTCTGAGGAGCTTTTAGAATCTCATAAATGGTGTTCTTCTGTGAACTCATAGTTCAACTGTTTTGAATCTTTAGTTCACAAAACTACGTATATTTTCTTCAACTTCCAAATATTTTAGTTGTTATTTTGTGTTAGCGTATAGATACACTCAGGACTTTCTTTAGTAGTTGTAGTCATAATCTGCATATTAGGTGGGTAAACGGATGCTGTCGGCATCTGAGTCCTGCTGTCGCGCTATACACTGGATGGAAGATACCACATTGATGATAATCTCGTGGAAAATAGTGTACGTCCTGTAGAAGTAGGACGGAAGGGCTGTCTCTTCTGTAGTAATTATGACACAGCTGAGGATGCATCCGTTTACTACTCCTTTATGGACTGTTGCAAACTGGTGGATATTGATCCGAAGAAGTGGATGAGCTATTTTCTGGCCCATGTTCATGATTATGATACGGACTACTGTCTTGACTTGACGGAACTTCTTCCAGCTCATCTCAAGGCAAAGGGACTCAGGCATCTACAAAAAAGTTGGAGACTTCTTCTGGAATTTTAGAGAAGTCTGCGAATATCTACCGAAAACCTTCTTAAATCCTGGAGAAGTTATAGGCTTCTATACTAAATCTTGAATTGTGCAAGAATGGGATAGCTAATGGCTTACGATATAAGAACCTCTATATGAATCACGAGGATGCGTATTAATTCTATTTCATATATTTGATAGTCGGTCTATCCAACTTCTAAAATGGGGACATTTCTTTATCAGAGTGTCTATTCCAATCTCTGATGCGATCTGTACTCCATGAACCACTTTATTATACCCTTTCATCAAATTCATCAGCCTTTTGGATGGTGCCGTGGACTCACCATTATTTATGTCTTCTGGATTAGGAAAGGTTTTCATTACTTGTCTTAACCTCTTAAAATCAACTTCTTTATCTTCAAAGAGTTGGTCATAGGCTTGTTCTGAAGAAAACAGTAATGCCTCAAACTCATGAAGTTGAATATACGGAATAAAGTATCGTTCCGCTCTCGGGTAATCAATTGACAAATCTTCCTGCATCGCCTTCTCTAGATATTCAACTTGTTGTAAATCCGTAACACAAGACTTTGAATCTTTATAATGCGGTGTGTCTTTAGGTAGTTTATAAAAGTCTGCCATCGTAGTTACGACGGAATCAGACTCATTAATCGAATTTACAAGATCCTTCCTGATATGGGAATACTTAGAGATGCCACCCCCGGAATGTTTGATCTTATAGCAACTGACATTGGAAAATTGGAACTTTTCAAAAAAATAAGGGACTATGATATTCCCAACAAAAGCCTGTTCTGTATCGCCTTCTACGACAAATATCATTCTTTTCATATTCATGGTTGTCCCTTAATCACACTTTTACTCCATAGTTCACCTAAAGAATAATCTTCGAGCCAATGCCCTAATTCTGTTCCGTCTAATCGTGAGAAAACTGACTGTCCATCTTTTCGGTCTACAGTAATGACATTCTCGGGTTCAAAATGATTAATCAGATCCACAGACTGAGTAGATACAATCATCTGACAACCCCGTTCCGCAACTGATTTAATCAGCCCCGCCAACTTAGCAATAGCTACCGGATGCAACCCTAATTCAGGTTCATCAATGATAATCGTATTTGGCAAATCAGGTTGCATCAGTAATACAGACAAAGCGATAAATCGTAAACTTCCATCCGACAAATCCATAGCAGTAAAGAATTCTTCAAGATCGTTCTGGTCCTTCCAAGCCAATTGTATCTCTTCGGGATTCAATTTGCGAGGTTCAAGAACGAAACCGGCAAAATAAGGCATGACACTCCTTATGTTCAACTCGATGCGCTTCAATGCCTTCGGAGCCTTCTGCTGCAGATAATACAAGAAAGCAGGTAAGTTAGAACCATTGACTTTCAAAAACTGGTTATCATCAATCCTACACGTTGAGCGTAGTTTTGAGTTGGCTTCCGTATCATGAAAATGATAGATCTTATAATTTTCAAATTGTTCGCTGAGATATTTATTGCGTGCATAAAGAGAGTCCTTCACATAACTTTCCTTCTCATTATATTTTGTGTAATTATCGGACCGGGTCGAACACAAGCTGGTTTCTTCTTTTATGAATAAAAACCCTTCCATATTAGCACCAAGACGAAAATCATATTGGTTACTGCCGAAATCCAAATATCCATGAATCGTATCCGTATGTTTCTGGCCATAATACATCAAGCGATCTACACCCTGTTCCAAGGAATAGCGCTCCAGATTCTTCTCGTAGAGATTATTTACGAGTTTAAAGAAAGATATAAAATTAGATTTCCCTACACCATTTGATCCGATCAAGATATTTATAGGGCATAAATCCAAATCCAATTCTTTAATTGATTTATATCCGGATATTTTGATATTTTTAATCATACTTGATTAGACGGAAAAACGCACATTATAATATAATAATAAATATATGCAAAGATAAGAAAATCTTTTTATATGCCATTCGTCAAGCTCCATATTTTATGAATGGATTGATAGACATCTTATATTATTTACATCTGAAGATATACATTTAGCACCAATACCAGATTAAATATTCATAACTCATATCTGCTTAAGAAATATAATTTCCGCAAAGATAAGCCGTTAAACTTAATTGGCAGAACAGAAATGTAACCTGGTACCTTTTGGAGTGATACGGCGGTACCGATTCAAGTGTCATGATGGTACCGATTCGCCGATACTATCATCTTAAATCCTGGAGACATTATAGACTTCTATACTAAATCTTGAATGATGAGAGAAGGGCTGATGGTTTACGTTCAGAGGCAAGCGATTTAATCAATAGATTCCAATCGTTTTAACATTTTTGATACTTAACCATGTTAATTCAAAACTAATTATACATTAGTTGAGATAAAAGTGCTATATTTGTAACGTGTTTTTATAGTATTAGATTAAAAGGGTGGGAGTACGTGACGTATTTCCGCCCTTATTCTTCAAGGGGTCATAAGGCAGGCCTTCCAGTTGCTGTTGAAAAGGAGCCATTGTTTCTTTTGTTTCAAATAATTATAAGGAATTTGGTTCTCAATTGAGTTGGCTGGTGGGATAGAACTTTTACATTATACCTCGTCATCATCCATGATACCCAGTTTCTTCCTCCAGTAGCGACTGTAGATTGCTCCTAACGGATTGTGGGCGAGAAGGCGATCTTTTACCACAAGCGTTGTAACCGGGCCCTTACAGTTGGCATTGAAGATCGCATCATGGCCGACACATAATCCACAACTGATGAATAGTTCTACCTTTTTGTCGTTGAGAAACTTGGCCTGGAACTTCGGGTTGCACATTGCTTCATGTTCCAGTTCTGGTTTAACCTGTTTTAGCCCCAGTTCTTTCTTTGCTACACTGCAGTTCTTGCAGCAGACGCTATAGAACTCAAAACCTTGTTTTTTGAAGTACCGTTCTATATAGTGTGCCTCGTCGTTCAGTCCGATGCAGAATGCCATGCCGAGCCGCTTGTAGCCCATCGCCTTAGCAAACTCAGCCGTCTCCTGGAGTCGGGTGATATTGCTGTAGAAAGTTGCTTCCACGTATGCTGCAGCTTTCATGATCTGTTTCTCATCGTCAGTATAGGCCGCAATAACCTCGTCAGCGGTCAGGTCTGAGCAATTGATGCCTTTTGTGTAACAGGCATGAGATTTACAACTTGCACATTTATCCTTCATATTCTATAAACCTATAAAGTCTTTCGAGCCAGTTTGCTATTGACTGACTACTGAATAGGTGTGTGCGTTGAATTAAAGAAGTGATTGATGGTTGACATACCATTTTACTTTACGGGTCGATTTTATGCCTGTAGGATGATATAGAAGTGATTTTTGGGAATAAAAAAAAGGAAATATTAATTTTCCTTTTTCTTTCAAATGCCCTTAAAATAAAGGCTTTTCGATGGGGTGGGAGGAGGGACTCGAACCCACGACATTCAGAACCACAATCTGACGCTCTAACCAACTGAACTACACCCACCATTTTTGATCATGCTTTCTTATCTGAAAGCGGTTGCAAAGGTAAGGGATTTTTTTTGTTTTACCAAATAAATCCCTTACTTTTTTATGCTTTTATTAATTAGCCGGTGTTTGAGGCACCTTTGGCGCAGCGGGAGTACTTTGCTGGGCACCACTTGTAGCCGGCGCAGCCGTACCTTTACTTCCACTGGCTGCAGGTGTGCCCTGAGCACTTTGTCCGGGCATTGCCGGCATTGCCGTATTTGTCGTTGTAGCAGATTTTTCCATGACACTTTCATCTGCTGTAGATTTTGGCGCAACATAAGCACAGAGTATGCTGATGACAACCATCGCAATAGCCAGGCCCCATGTGGCCTTTTCTATGAAATCAGTGGTCTTGCGGACACCCATGATCTGGTTAGAGGAAGAGAAGTTAGATGCCAGTCCGCCTCCCTTTGATTCCTGGATCAAAACGATGCCGATCATCAGAATTGATACCAGTACAATGATGATGATTAATACTGTATACATTTCTATCTTTTATTATTATTGATTATTAATTTTTCTAAGAATCGTATTTGGTCTACAAAGTAAGCGCTTTTTTTTGGATAATTCAAATATAATCGCTTAATTATTTCCAAAGCCTTCCCATATCGGCCTTGTTTGATATATATTCGAGCTAAAGTCTCGGTAAAATAGCCTTCATCTATTGTCTCTTCACCATTTTCGTCCTTTTTCCCGTTGTCCTGCTCAGGCGCAGCTTCCTGGTTTGGATCAGGCTCTTCTTCCGGATGCTGTTCCCCCTCGTCCTCTGTCTGAAGATTAAATCCTCCTCCGTCGCCAAGGAAACTATCGATGAGTTCCTGACCTTTCATCTTCGGAGTGGATTCTTTTTCTGCCTTTTTATCTTCTTCGCTCTCGTTAGCCAGCAGATAACTGACATAGTCGACAGCAGCATCTGCAGGGGTAGGCCGTTGATGTTCTTTCTTTTTCTTTTCATCATCACTTTCTGAAGGGATAGAGTCCAGGAAATTGTCTATCAATGCTGTAGTCCGGTCTTCTCCGGAAGAAGCTGTCCTTTGGGACGGTGCCATACGGGTGTCCTTCTCCGTGGAGGTGCTCTGCAGTTGATAATGTGCGGCTTCTACCATTTTGAAGATGACCTTTCTGTCTGTGATATAAATGGCTGTACGGCGCAGTTCTTCATCAAAAGACTGGTCATGGAGAATGTACAGATTCTGCAAGAGAAGCAGGCGGACAGTCTGATAATACGGATGGAGCGCCAAGAGGCTTCGGAGATCATAGAGAGTCTCCTTGTCCATATCTTCCGGATGTTGTATCAGTTGTGTCAGTTCCATATTTACCAGTTAGCTACGGTTGCATTGAATATCTGGTTGACGAGATCTTTTATGATTTCCTCTACCAATTGCTGTTGGACAGAATTCAGGCTTTTTGTCGTATCGTAAGTTTGAGAAGCAGTAAACTGTTTTTCAAAATCCTGACTATGGTTGGCATTATTTGTAAAACGGACGTTTACGGTAATGCTCAGTTCTGTCTGTGCAGAATATCCCTCGCTGGAAACCGATTTGTTCCGTTGCGAGTAGTTTGTGATTTCACCTGTTATAACCATATCCCCGTTTCTTTTTACTTGCTGGAGATGAGTATGGTTTGCGAATTCATCCTTCAGGGAATTATTGAACATTGGGCCCATCGGTCCCCATACATAAGTGGAACGGATAGGGAACTCGTCTATTTGTATCGTCTTCGTCTTAGAATAGTCAATACTTGCTCCGTTGAGTTTATAGCTGATGGAGCAGGCTGTAGTCGCAGACAGGAGTATGACGATGCCGGCCAGCCAGATCAGGAGATGACGATAGGGTCTTCTTCGAGGATTATTTATTATTTTTGCTTTCCAAGCCATATTGCTTAATACGTCTGTATAAAGTACGATCAGAGATGCCGAGTTCTTCAGCAGCCTTTTTCCTGTTGCCATTATTCTTTTCGAGTGCCTTTTCCACCATCTGCCGGCCGAGGTCATTCAAGTTCAGTGATTCAGGTTCATTGATTTCCTCAGCTATGGCGTCTTCCGCAGTCAGTGGTGAAGGGATGTTTCCCACATTAGTATTGATGACCGGGAAGCTCCGGTCGCCAGAACCACCTGCGCCGGGATCCAGTACGGGCAATCGGGAATTTCCCTTTTCTGTGCTGATGCGGGAATGATTGAAACCGGATGCCCCTAGGAGGTCCCGGGTCTCATTGACCTGCTTGCGCACAGAGTTAAGATCCCTTCTCAGGTCGTTTACGTTGTCACGGAGCTCATAAAGGATTTTGTAGAGTATTTCCCTCTCACTCTCATAGGAATGAGTACCGGGTTTACTGATCGTAGTGAGCTGTGTACTTTCAATGTCCTGCGGGATATAATGACTGAGAAGTTCTGCATCAATTTCCCGTTTCTCGCAGAGAACGGACATCTGCTCAGTGATATTCTTCAATTGCCGTACATTTCCGGGCCATTTGTACTTGAGCATTACTTTTTTAGCATCCTCAGTAAGCGTGATCTTCGGCAAATGGTATTTTTCCGCCATCTGCATGGCAAACAGCCGGAAAAGCAGGATCACATCATTTCCCCGGTCCCGGAGTGGAGGCATCTGGATAGGAATGGTATTCAGACGATAGTACAGGTCCTCCCGGAAACGCCCCTCACTGACCGCCTTTCTCATATTCAGATTCGTAGCGGCAACAATACGGACATCAGTTTTCAGAATCTTCTGTCCGCCTACACGGATATATTCTCCTGTTTCAAGTACGCGAAGGAGCCTGGCCTGTGTGGCTAGGGGGAGTTCTCCCACCTCATCCAGGAAGATGGTACCCTTGTTGGCTACGCCGAAATAGCCCTCACTTTGGTCAATGGCCCCCGTAAAGGAGCCCTTCTCGTGACCAAAGAGTTCGCTGTCTATTGTTCCTTCGGGGATAGAACCACAGTTGATGGCAAAATATTTCTCCCTTCTGCGCGGAGAATTGTCATGAATAACTCGTGGGATAATATCCTTTCCTACTCCCGATTCACCTACGATGAGAACGCTCAGGTCCGTAGGTGCTACCTGCATGGCAACATCAAGGGCATGATTCAGATCTTCGCTGTTCCCAACGATATTGTATCTTTGTTTAATCTTCTGAAGTTCACTTGTATTCATTAGGGTGACAAAATTACATCTTTTATTTGAGATAACTGCAATTCTGGCAGATTTTTTCTGTTATTTCAGTTTCAACTCAGATGATTGCATTGATAGACACGGGATCAGCAGATCAGGGAGATGCCTTCTTCTGCTTCTGCTCGAATTTGATGAGCAGAAGTCCTATGGCAATCCAGATGCATTCCCTAACACGGATGATGAGGGCAACGAAGATGCCGTCTGTCGTAGACATGGCCAGTCCCTTGGTCGACAGGAGAAAGCCCCCCTCTCGCCCTCCCAGTTGCATGGGCATGAAGAACAGTGCGTTAGCCAGCAAACTCGTAAAGGCCAGGATCAGGATGCAATTAATATAATTTGCATGAGGATCAACTACCAGGAGAGCAAAGTAGATCTCGAAGGCACTCAGGACACGGCAAGACAACTCCAGGAAGACTGCGGAAACAAAACTCCCATGACTTTGTGCGTGGAGAGCTGCTATTTGATTGTCAATATTATCAAGCTGTTGCAGATGCCTTGCAATAAATTTCAGCGTCTTTTTCTTCAACCCAGGGATATGGCTGACCAGTTCTATTCCTTTCAAGGCCAGTCCCTTTCGGTATCCTACCATGAAAAACCAGATGGCTAGGCAGCAGAAAGCCCCCACTGCAGCCAGGAATATTCCCATTCCTATATCGACTGGCTGTGTGATGATGTACAGGAAGATGGACAGTAGCCAGAACCAGAAATGACTGAAGATATGGGTCATGGCGAAGAGGATGACAGAGGAAGTTGCCCTTTCTGCTCCGATAATAGGAGTCAGGGCCATGATACGGTACGGTTCTCCCCCCATCAGTCCGGCAGGAGTGGCGTAGTTGAGTGCATATCCCGAGATTGTGAGTTTATAGAGGTACACGAAAGGTACTTGTTTCTTTGGTTTCGTACCATCCGGATTACGTTGTGACTGGAGGATGATATGCCATGATGCAGCATTGATGCCATATAGGAAGACCCATAAGAAAACGCTTGCCAGGAACCAGTAACCCGCCCTGCACAAGCCATTCCATACCTCATGGAAATCGAGTTGGGTCACCATGATGGCCAGCATGAGAATACCTACAAAGAAAAAGATATTCTGATATTTCTTCTTCATTAATTGCTCAGTTGTCAGAGGTTGGGTGAGGAGTATTCTGTGGCTCCTTTACGGTGAAAGGAGCGGTCGATTTCTTGTCTGTAAATGGGGTGCCGGAGTGCTTTTTCGGTATGCCGAAGCGCGTTTTCTCACTCTCGTCCCGTTTCTCGTGGTAGAGCTTTTCCAACGGATGTGAAGAGGCCTCATCATAACTGGTGCGGTTTCTGAAAGCATCTATGGCAAGATAGATCGCATGCCGGAAATTGTCGGGGTCTTCTACGTTTTTCCCCGCCTTGTCATATTCCACCGTCTGATCACTGGCCGTGGCGATCAGAGGCAGGCCGGCATGGTAAAGGACTCCATAGTCCGGTGAGAGCGCCTTGAAGGGAGCGAATCCCTGGTCATGGTACATGGCCAGTACACCGTCAAAAGCCGAGAAAGACCCTGCTCCGAAGAAATCATCAGCCGGGTAAGGACCGAAGGCTTCCACCCCTTCATCAGCCAGTTCATTGATAGCTGGGATAATGGCATCCTCTTCTTCTTTCCCGAACCTTCCGTCTTCATTCGTTCTTGGATTCAGGGCCAGTACGGCAATACGAGGATTAGAAATTCTGAAATCTCTTTTTAACGTAGTGAAAAACAACCTGGCCTTATCCTTGACATTTTCTTTCGTGATTGCTCCAGGGACGTCCTTCATGCTCATTCCCTCTGTCAGGCAGGCTATCCGGACCTGTCCGTTGATAAGGATGACAAGAGCCTTCTTTCCTTCTCCTATACAAGTCTCCAGATATTGAGTATCTCCAGGAAAGGGATAGCCTTCTACCTGTATGTTGGAATCGTTGATCGGCGCGGTGACCAGTACGTCATAAGCTTCCTCTCGGAAGTCACTCATTGCCCTGTCAAGGGCCTTTATTGCTGCTGTTCCCGATTCAGGCGTTGCCTGCCCGAGATCTATCTTAGTTTCCTCTTCGTATGTGGCCAGTAAATTGATACGGCCGTCTTTCGCTTCATCGGGAGTATTGATGATAGAGAACGGAGTGTTCAGGTTTAAAACTTTACGATGATAGACAGCAGCCTTTGGTGATCCGTAAATAATTGGCGTACAGAGTTCCAGCATGGCCGGTTCTTCAAAGGTTTTAAAGATAAGTTCATATCCGATGCCATTTGTGTCGCCGTGTGTAATAGCCACACGAATCTTTCTATCTTCCATATTGATTAATTTTGTATATTATTGTAACTTTGAGTGAATCCTTTCAACAGGGTAAAACTCATAGTTGCTTCTTTTTCTATACGTAGCCTATAATAAGGTAAAACTGCAGGAGAGACCTTTTATGCAGGAAGTATGTCAGATCAGCGAAGTGGTTTCTCTGAGCGGTCAGGATTTGTTTTGCGTTTTCTTTTGTTCCCTGGCTGTCGTGAGCAATCCGCAGGCTGCCTCTATATCTTGGCCTCTGGAGACACGAATGGTAGCGATGATGCCATGATGGTTCAGATAATCCCGGAAGGTTTCCATCTTTTCCGTATCCGTTCCATGAAGGGACACGTCAGGAATCGGGTGGAAATGCAGAAGGTTCACGTGGCAGTCCAGACCATCAAGGAGTTTGACGAGTTCTCTTGCGTGTGTCATGGAGTCATTGATCCCTTTGAAGAGGATGTATTCAAAGCTCAGTCTCCGTTGATGAGAGAAATCATATTTCCTCAACAGTCCGATGATACTCCGGATGTCCATTTCCCTTTGTGCCGGCATCAGTTGTGCGCGTTGTTCCGGGATCGGGGAATGCAAGCTGATGGCCACCTGGCATTCACTCTCATCCAGAAAACGTTTCAGTTTATCTTTGATCCCCACGCTGCTCACGGTAATACGTTTCGGGCTCCATCCCCATCCGTAGTCAGCGGTCAGGATTTTTGTAGAGCGGAGGACATTATCAAGGTTGTTCATCGGTTCTCCCTGTCCCATGAATACGATGTTCGTGAGCTGGTCTACTTCCGGAAGGGAATAAATCTGGTTAAGGATATCGGTAGCGGTTAGATTACCATGAAATCCCTGTTTGCCTGTCTGGCAGAAAAGGCAATTCATCTGGCATCCTACCTGACAGGAAACACATAATGTTGCCCTGTTATGTTCCTCGGGGATAAAGACGGACTCTACACATTTCTGTGTTGTATCCGGAATTTTTGATGCTCTTTCCGTTTCTACGGGGAAGAGATATTTGATCGTGCCGTCTTTGGACTTTGTGCTCTCCAGGGGTTCAGCGCAGCCGATACGGTAAGCCTCCGCGAGTTTGGCGCGGTTAGCCTTAGAGAGATTGGTCATCTCCCCGATACTCTTGACATGCCGTGTGTAGAGCCATTGAGCGATTTGTGTGCCCGTGAAAGCAGGCATTCCCAATTCTTGCACGGCTGTCTTCAGTTCAGGGAGTGTCATGCCCAGAAGCGGTCTTTTTTCTTCATTCATAGTGCAAAGATAGTCATTTTTGGTGGATTTTATTATAGAATGACGTTGATTTTACAGATTTTTGTTAACTTTGCGCTATGGTATGCAGGAAGAGGCCGGCAAGAGGGGAACTCCACCTGTCCGTAATCCTTATCACTCAAGGACGTAATAGCCTGATACTCTGCCATTCCGTATGTCAACCCTTTAAAGCACCAATATTTCATGAGAGAACAAATAGATTGTTTCGTACCCCATGCTATGCCACAGTTGGCAGAAGCAACACTGAGAGCATTTTCCGGAGATTGTCTGGTTCATCGTGTTATCGTAGAGGATGAGGGCCGTGAAGTCTCAGGCCGTCTGGCTTCGTCAGCTGCCATCTGTCAGATTGAGTCACGGACAGAAGCTGACTATGTCCTGCTCTGCACGCAGCCCACACCTTTGTCTTTGGGTCAGAATGCCCTGCGCCGGCTGTTGACGGTTGCCCGTGAGAGCGGTGCTGCCATGGTTTACTGCGACCGCTATTCGGTATCCGGCGGACATCGTTTGCAGCACCCTTGTATTGACTATCAGACAGGAAGCGTAAGGGATGACTTTGATTTCGGTTCCTTACTGCTGATCCAGTCATCCAAGTTGCATGAATATATCGCCCGCCGGTCTTCCGGAGGTGCTGCCGCAGATTACCGGTATGCCGCTCTGTATGACCTGAGGCTGTTCCTGAGTCGTGAGGGCGGACTGCTTTTTCATCTGAATGAATACTTGTATACTGAGGAGGAAAAGGACACACGACGGAGTGGCGAAAAACAGTTTGACTATGTTGATCCCGGAAACCGTGCCGTGCAGTTAGAGATGGAACAGTCGGTGACGGCCCATCTGCGGAAGATCGGCGCCTTGGTCGACCCCTCAAAGAACCTGAAGCCAGATTTTGACAAAGAAAAATTTACGGTCGAGGCCTCTGTGATCATACCTGTGTTCAATCGTGAGAAGACCATCGCTGACGCGGTGAAGAGTGCTCTGAGCCAGAAGACTTCATTTCCTTATAATGTTATTGTCATCAATAACCATTCCACTGACCATACCGGAAATATTCTGGATCAACTGGTCCTTTCCGGTCATGCAGAAGAGGGACCTTCAGGACAACTGATCCAGATCGTGCCCGAGCGTACAGATCTAGGTATCGGCGGATGCTGGAATGAAGCGGTCAACAACAAAGCCTGCGGTCGTTTTGCCATCCAGTTGGATTCCGATGATCTCTACTCCTCCCCGGAAACCTTACAGCACATAGTGGATGCCTTCCGTCAGCAGAAGGTAGCTATGGTGATCGGCTCTTACCGGATGTGCGATTTCAACCTTCATACCCTGCCTCCAGGGCTCATTGACCATAAAGAATGGACGGATGACAATGGGTGCAATAATGCACTTCGCATCAATGGCCTTGGAGCTCCCCGTGCCTTCTTCACTCCCGTCATCCGCCAGATTGGTTTTCCAAATACCAGTTATGGGGAAGATTATGCAGTGGGGCTGGCGGTGAGCCGTCGTTACCTGATCGGCCGGATTTTTGATGAACTTTACCTGTGTCGGCGGTGGGGCGGAAACAGTGACGCAAATCTGAGTGTGGAGAAGACCAATGCAAATAACTTATACAAAGATCGTCTGCGGACGATAGAGATAATGGCTCGTGAACGGTTGAATTCCGGTCGTGACGATTCAGTTGGAGACCCTTTGATCCGTTTTTTTGACCGCCAGTTGGAAGCCTGGCCTGCAGCAGCCAAGCGGTATCAAGATTTATCCCATGTGCAGACCCGTACGCTGGGTGCCGATCTCCGGTTACAGTTTAATCCGGCAAGAATGGTCTCTACCGGTGCAAAGATTGACCGTAACACCCTGGCGAAGCGCCCTTGCTTTCTCTGTTCTGAGAATCGTCCCGAAGAGCAGATGGTTCTGCCACAGGACAACGGTTTTGAACTGCTGGTCAACCCCTTTCCCATATTACCGGTTCATTTTACCATTCCGATGCAAAAGCATCAGCCCCAGCGGATCTCGGAAAGTTATCCGGAGATTCACCGCCTTCTGGAACGCTATTCCCCTCTGATGGTCTTCTACAACGGCCCGGAGTGTGGTGCCTCTGCTCCCGATCATGCCCACCTGCAGGGTGGGACCAGTGGGCTGTTGCCTTTGCAAGTTAATTGGAATCAGTTGAGTCCTACCGTGGAAACGGTAGACACGTTGAATGATAAGGAGAAAACAGGCATCTGCCGTCACTTTGTCATCCCCTTCTTCGTGATTCGGAGCCGAAGTGAGGAAGGTGACCAGCGCTTGTTCTCACGTCTTTACAAGGCGCTGGAGGCCCTGAGACCTTGTGGCCCTGGCACCTCTCATCCGGAGCCGATGATGAATATCGTTTCGTGGAAGGATGGGGATGACTACCTCTCTGTCGTTATCCCCCGGAGGAAGCACCGTCCGGATTGTTACTTTGCCGAGGGAGACCGTCAGGTTCTTGTCTCACCGGGGGCCCTGGATATGTCAGGGCTGATCATAACCCCTCGTGAGGGCGATTTTGAGCGACTTACTCCTGATCAGGCTTCGGCCATTCTGCAGGAGTGTGGAGAGAGTCAGGAAAACATGGACCGTGTAGCTGCCCAGTTGCAGAAGGGCAGAGAAAGGGAGGCCTGATGCACAAGATATTTTCTTCTCCGGTCGTTTCTCATCATAAAGAGCCGGAGGTGACCGTCGGAATAGTTTCGGCGGCACAGATTCATTTTATCCTGAAAGGAAGTTATTCGGTCGAGGGTCAGGAGGTTACCGGCGAACAGCACGTTGAATTTTCAGAGGGTAAAATCCTCTGGCAAGGGAGCGTTTACTCCCGACTGACTTTTTCTCCCCGGAGTACCGTTGCCTCATTCTCCCTTGATAATGTCATTATCGGGATAGGATTTCACTGGGAGAGGAAGGAAACCCAGACTTTTCCAGGAACACTCCGGCTGGTCATCAATGGGGATAAAGTCTGTGCGATAAATGAACTTCCGGTTGAGGAGTATTTGAAGAGTGTCATTTCGAGTGAGATGAGTGCCACCTCTTCCTTGGAACTCCTCAAGGCCCATGCAGTCATCTCCAGGAGTTGGCTGCTGGCTCAGATGGAGAAGCGCAGGCAGGCTCCGGAGACATCCGGTCATCAGGATTTGTCTAATACAAAAGGTCAAGACGAACTCATCCGCTGGTATGACCGTGATGATCATACGCTCTTTGATGTCTGTGCAGATGATCACTGCCAGCGCTATGAAGGGATCACGAGGGAAACCTCCCCGGCTGTGGCCGAGGCTATACGTCTGACACGGGGGATGATCCTCGTGGATGAGGGGGCTATCTGTGATGCCCGTTTCTCCAAATGCTGTGGAGGGATAAGTGAAGAGTTCCAATACTGTTGGGAGGATACGAAGAAGCCTTATCTCACGGCCGTACGGGATGCTGACGGAAAAGCGTCTGGCAATTTTCCCGATTTGACCATAGAGGCTGAGGCCGACCGCTGGATCCGTTCTCAGCCGGAGGCATTCTGCAACACACAGGATCCTGGAATACTGAGTCAGGTGTTGAATGACTATGACCAGGAAACCAAGGACTTTTATCGCTGGACCATAGAGTATACCCAGCAACAGATCCGCAAACTGATTTCCACCAGACTGGATATGGATTTCGGTGACATCAAGGACTTGCAACCAGTAGAACGTGGCAAGAGCGGACGATTGTCAAAGTTGAGAATCGTCGGGACGAAGCGGACTCTTATCATCGGTAAGGAGTTGGAAATCCGCCGTGTGCTGAGTACAAGCCATCTGTACAGTTCTGCGTTTGTCGTTGATCGGCTGGAGGCAGACACCCATGATGTTCCAGCCCGCTTCCGTATCCTCGGTGCCGGTTGGGGGCATGGAGTAGGACTCTGCCAGATAGGTGCAGCCGTGATGGGAGAGAAGGGTTATTCCTTTGATCAGATTCTTCTTCATTATTATCGGGATGCAGAGATATTGAAGATTTACTCATAGAGGTCAGGTAAGGATGCCAGGCTGAGGATGAGTGAGACAAGACAGGGGTCTCTTTCAGATCATTTTCCTGGGAGCATCGAATAGGTTATATACAATGAACAATCAAATGCAAGATCTTCCCGCAAAGCACAGTTCTGCTAAGCCCTGGGCATGGGTACCTTCCCTTTATTTTGCAGAAGGTTTGCCTTATGTGGCTGTGATGACCATTTCTATCATCCTCTACAAGCAGTTAGGACTGAGTAATGCGAAGATCACTTTCTATACTTCCTGGCTCTATCTGCCATGGGTGATCAAACCTTTGTGGAGCCCGTTCATAGACCTGGTCAAGACCAAGCGGTGGTGGGTCGTGGCGATGGAACTTCTGATCGGTGCAGCTTTTGGTGGAGTTGCCTTTACTATTCCTACGACATTCTGGCTGCAGGGATCCCTTTTCTTCTTCTGGGTAATGGCCTTTGCCAGTGCGACGCATGATATTGCCGCAGATGGCTTTTATATGTTAGGATTGAATGAGCATGACCAGACGTGGTTCGTCGGTATCCGTTCCACGTTCTATCGTCTTGCGACAATTTTCGGTCAGGGTATTCTGGTGATGATCGCCGGTAACCTGCAGGTCATTTTCCGGAATAACATACCTTTTTCCTGGAGTTTGCTCTTCTATGGCGTAATGGGACTTTTCCTGGTTTTATGGCTTTGGCACAGCTACATCCTGCCTCATCCCAGGGAAGATGTGAAAAACCGGGGGGAAGTGTCCGGTATGTGGAAGGGATTGAAGGAGACCGGTGCCACCTTTGTCACCAAGATTCCGCTGAAAGAAGTGGTTTTCAGTTTGCTGTTCATCTTTCTTTACTGTGTTCCGGAAGGCTTGCTCACCAAGGTCTCGGCGCTGTTCCTGATAGATGCCCCCCATAACGGCGGGCTGGGGCTGTCACCTCAGGAGTACGGGCTGGTCCAGGGAACGGTGGGCGTCATCGGCCTGACCCTGGGAGGAATCCTGGGAGGATTCTGTGCCGGCAAGGATGGTCTGAAGAAATGGCTATGGCCAATGGTCTGTGCCATCACATTACCCAATTTCGTATATGTCTATTTAAGTTATGCCCTGCCTTCAAGTCTTATCATAGTGAATGTTTGTATCTTTTTCGAGCAGTTTGGTTATGGGTTTGGTTTTACGGCTTATATGCTCTATCTCATCTATTATAGTCAGGGAGCATTCAAGACCAGTCATTATGCTTTATGTACAGCCCTGATGGCGCTGTCCATGATGATCCCCGGCCTTTTTGCCGGTGCACTTCAGGAACTGGTTGGTTACCGTCATTTCTTCATTATTGTTATGTGTGTTTGCTCCCTTACTTTTATAGTTTCTTCCTTTCTGAAGATTGATCCTGAATTTGGCAAGAAGAAGGAAGAAGACGGACTTGAAGAGGAAGAAAAGATGGGTGATGAATAAATTCTCAGTTTTGTCATCGGGCAAGTACGAGATCATTTTATAAAGTTGGGTTTTTAACAATCTTATTATGTTTCAGGAATAAAATGGTTCAAATAATATTGTGGTTTTTTCAGTATATGATTTTAAGGCCTTAAAATCACTGACCTTGACACCTGATTCCGGGTGGTATCCTCGTGGGGGGGGCGAAATGCACCATTTCGGCCACAAGTGACCATTGTCGTGAGAATCGGTGACTATGATTCTTTCTTATCGTTAAAAAACAACAATATTATTTGACCCCAAGTACGTGTGGATAGTTGTCATCCAGATCATATTCACTCGTTATCCCATTTCTTCACTACTTGGAGGGGTGTTATGACAGAAAAATGATAATAAATGAAGAATTTAAGATAATAGGTTCATGTTGCATTTTTTACCTTTGCTATCCTGAAAACGTAGTCAATCCGTAAATCTATGATAACATGAAATACTTTAGATCTCTTCGTTTGTCATTCGTAATAATGATAATGTCAATGATGTCTCAGTCTCTTTTTGCCCAGCATCATTTACCTCCAGTATGGGGGAATGATACGGCACAGTATGAATCCAGGACAATTGCTTATATTGCCCCCAGGCGTATCGTCTGGAAGAGTGTTACAGGACATGCAACGGTTTCCGGACTCGATTGTCTTCTGAAACCAGGTATCGGGCAGGCAGTATTGTCTGATAAGGGCTATTGCCATTTAAAAAACGGCAAGACCGGAAGAGTGTCCTTCCTCCTTGATTTCGGAAGGGAACTGCAGGGCGGAATTCAGATCGTAACCGGTGAGTCACTTACACATGACGTGAAAGTAAGGGTACGGTTCGGCGAGTCGGCTTCAGAAGCAATGTCAGACATTGACGGTAAAAATGGAGCGACAAATGATCATGCTATCCGGGATTTCGATCTAGACCTGCCATGGCTGGGAGTAGCCAATTATGGCAATTCCGGTTTCCGGTTTGTACGGATTGACCTGCTGGGCGAGGATACGGATCTGCTGCTGAGGGAAGTCAGAGCCTCCTTCATGTATAATGACCTGCCTTATCAGGGCTCGTTTGAATGCAGTAATGAACGTTTAAACAAGATATGGATGACCGGTGCCTATACCGTTCAACTGAATTTGCAAAACTATCTGTGGGATGGCATCAAGCGAGACCGGCTGGTATGGATAGGAGATATCTACCCGGAAGTAGAAACCGTGAATACGGTGTTCGGCTATACCGATGTTGTCCCCAGGAGTCTGGATCTGAGCAGGGATCTGTATCCTATTCCTCAATGGATGAATGGCTACAGCTCTTATTCTATCTGGTGGCTGCTGACGCAATACCGCTGGTATATGCATAATGGAGACAAGAACTATCTGGAACAGCAACATGCTTATATCCTGTCTTTGCTTAACTTGCTGATGGACAAGATCGGTCCGGACGGGAAGGAAAAGCTGGATGGAGGAAGGTTTTTGGACTGGCCTTCCAGCACCAATCCGAAGGGGGTGGATGCCGGTTTGCAGGCTTTGATGGTCCTTGCAATGCAGACGGGAGAGAAATTGTGCGGATATTTAGGAGAACCAGAGATGGCGCATAAATGCCAGATGTCTGTGGCCCGCCTACGGAAGTATATCCCCGATTGTAATAAGTCGAAACAGGCTGCGGCCCTGATGTCCCTTGCCGGTACGATGAACGCCAAAAAGGCTGACCGGAAGGTGATCTCTGTCGGCGGAGCGGAAGGTTTTTCCACTTTCTATGGCTATTATATGCTGCTGGCTATGGCTAAAGCCGGAGATTATCAGGGAGCCATGAACATTATCAGTCAGTACTGGGGCGGGATGCTGGACTTAGGAGCAACTACATTCTGGGAAGATTTTAATATTGACTGGATGAAAAATGCCGGACGTATCGATGAGCTCGTTCCTGAAGGGAAAATAGACGTACATAAATGTTATGGAAATTACTGTTATAAAGGTTTTCGTCATTCCCTTTGCCACGGATGGGCCTCTGGTCCGACGAGTTGGCTGAGTGAGTATGTCTTGGGAGTGAAAGTGCTGGAACCGGGATGTAAGGAAGTGCTGATAGATCCGCATCTGGGCGATCTGCAATGGGTGAAGGGTACTTATCCCACACCATACGGAATAATAAAGATAGAACATCATAAGAATGCTGAGGGAAAGATTATATCTGAAATTTCAGCTCCTAAGGAGGTGAAGATCATAAGAAAATCTGACCATGAATAGAAAGTTCTTAGCTGTACTGGTGAAAGTTTTGTAGGAGGATATTCAGAACATACGGTCAATGGTTAAGTCGTATTACGATGACCACAGTTTGAAGGAAAGAATGAAAAACAGCAATAATTTGATGATGAAAAGTAAGGATGTGTTTGTTTGTTGCCTGTTCTTGTGCCTTGCCGGTATGAGTAGGCAGGCCTATTCCCAGACCACTATCAGTGATGACTGGGCCGTGACGGATGCATTGGGCCGAAAGGCACCTGACTATCAGGAGGTCGGCGGCAAGAAGAAGGATAAATTTGTAGCTTTGTTCTACTGGACATGGCATCAGGGCAATGATGCTCCGTTCAAAGTAAGGAATATTACGGAGATTGTGCGGAAGCATCCGGAGGCGATGAGAGACTATAATAATCCGGCATGGGGCAATAACCGTCCGTTTTTTTATTACTGGGAGCAACCTCTTTTCGGTTATTACAAAACGACCGATGAGTGGGTGCTCCGCAAACATGCAGAGATGCTTGCAGATGCCGGCGTTGACGTCGTCTTCTTTGATTGTACCAATGGTGATATTACCTGGAAAGATTCATACGAGGCGCTGATGAAAACATGGGACAAGGCACAGAAAGATGGGGTAAATGTACCAAAGATAGCCTTTATGCTGCCTTTTTCTCCTGCTTCTTATTCCTTGTCCTCTTTACGTCAGTTGTATCGTGATGTCTACAAGCCGGGGCGTTATTCCAATTTATGGTTTATGTGGAAGGGTAAGCCTTGTATCATGGCCTATCCGGATAATCTGACCCAGTCGCCAGAGGATCGTGCCATCGCATCATTCTTTACCTTCCGTCCGGGACAACCGGATTATGTCGACGGACCTTCCCGTAATGACCAGTGGGGATGGCTGGAGGTCTATCCCCAGCATGGCTATGTGGCTTCCTCGGATGGAAAATATGAAGAAGTCCCGGTCGGTGTGGCCCAGAATACAAGTCCGGCAAGTAAAGGGCACTGCAGTGCTTTTAATGTGAAGGATGCTTATGGAAGGAATTTCAGTATGCAGCATGGATTTGATCCTCGTATAGACGGTTATCTCTACGGCTGGAATTTCCAGGAACAGTGGGATCGTGCTTTTCATCTCGATCCTGAACTTGTTTTCGTGACCGGTTGGAATGAATATATAGCCGGCCAATGGCTTCCTAAAGACGGCTGGAACGGCCAACCGTTTTCCTTTGTCGATGAATATAACTGGAATTGCAGCCGTGACATTGAACCCAACAAGGGATGGGGAGACAAGGGCGATGTGTACTATCTTCAACTCGTCGATAATATCCGCAGGTTCAAGGGGATGGATAAGCCTGCCCCGGTATCCGGCATGAAAACCATTCATCTGAAGCGGATTCATGATTGGGATTCTGTCCTTCCCTTCTATCGTGCCTATCGTGGGAATACTTTTCATAGAGATTCAAAGGGAAGAGGAGATAATTATTATGTTGACAACTCAGGACGTAATGATATCGTCGGGGCTAAGGTAGCACGGGACAGCAAGAATGTCTACTTCTATGTACAGACAGCCGATGCGCTGACCTCTCCTAAGGATAAAAACTGGATGATGCTTTTTATCGATATAGACCGGGATAAATCCACAGGGTGGAATGGCTATGACTTTATGGTTAACCGGGTGAGTCCGAGAAGGGGGAAAGTGATCGTAGAGAAGAATGACAAGAACAAATGGATGTGGAGCGAAGTGGCTAAATGTAAATTTGTCGTGAAGGGAAATGTGCTCGTGTTTTCAATACCACGACGTGTCTTGCAGGCAAAGCCGGGTAAGTTGAATATGGAATTCAAATGGAATGACAATATGCAGGATGAAGGGAATATCATGGACTTTTATGTGAGTGGTGATACTGCTCCCGGTGGTCGTTTTAACTATGTTTATAAGGAATGATGCAGCCGTGTACCGGATCCGTTCTTCAAAAAACAGTCCTGGATGGATACTTATCCTGTGTTAAAATTAAGCTAAGGTAACCTTTTTTCTAAAGTTTTAATGGTTTGTCCTGTTTTATGTTTATATTTGCATATCTCTTATTGGAATAAAATGTTATCATGAAGACTTTTAGATTACAGATGATCCTTATGCTCCTGTTCTTTACAGGCGCCAGTCTTGTATCGGCACAGGATTTACAGCCATCTTATGGGATAGGCATGGACATTTCTAATCTGCATGTTCAAAGTATTGTACAGGACAGTGTCGGGTATATCTGGATGGCTACTTCCCGGGGATTGAATCGTATTGATGCTTATAAGAAATCATGCTTCTATTTTCATACTTCTTCCGGAAGTTCCTTATCAGATGATAATACCTATTTCTTGCATGTATCGTCAAAAGGTGAGCTATTGGTATTTACCAGATTCAGCGTTGATCTGTTCAATCGTTTTTCCGGGAGCTTTACCCGTTTAAGGGGACCTGTAGGAGAATTTAATTTTACTTGTGCGGAAGATGGCAGAGACGGTAGGATATGGCTGGGTTGTCGCACTTTTAATTACCTGTCTTATGTGGATAGGAGAAAGGACAGGATTTATTCTTTATATATTCCTCAGTTGAAGGGACAGGTTAGCGGAATTTGCTGTGATGATAAAGGGATGTTGTGGCTTTCATTAGGCCAGAGGAGGGGAACGGTGGTCTTTAATCCTTACAGGGACCGTATCATCGCTCGTTATCCAGACCTCTCGATGGTTTTCAGGGGACCGGAAAAGAACCAGTTGTTTGCCTTGATGTCAAACAAGGCAATCGTACTTTTTAATTCCAGAACAAGGAGAGTTACCAAAAGACTGTTGACGGAGGAAGGTGATATTGTCCTGATCAATGTTACTGCTGACCGGCGTCTCTATTTTCTTACTCGTGACATGACCTTGTCCCTTTATGATAAGCATAATGGTTCTTTCGTAAAAAGGAAGATCAAGGATGTCAACAGTGTTTACAATATCACGTCACTCATGGTTGACAGACAGTCAAATATATGGATCGGAACCTTTGAGGAAGGTTATTTGTTCATACCGATCGTCAAGCGTACGTTTGATTGGGATGAGATGCTGGACAAGCATTTCCGGAATCAGTTCGTGACCTTTATGACCGGGGACGGGAAAGACCGTTACTGGATCGCAACGCGCCATAACGGACTGCATGAATATAACCGGAAGACGGATACTGACCGGATGTTACTGAATCTGCACCTCACGGATAAGGAGTCAGCCATTGCCTGTTGCTTTCATGATTCACGGGACCGGCTATGGGTGGCTACTGTGGATGCCCTGTATTGTTTTGACACAAGGCATACAACTTCCCTGATAGGGGAATATAAGGAAATCGTGAAACCCCGTTATGTTACCCAAGACAGAGCAGGCAATATCTGGATTGTCTGTGAAGGGAATGGCGGCATCTGGATGTCACCGGCAGCTTCGAAAAGAGGTACTTTTGTCAGACCGTTCCGCTTTTCCGTTCCGGAGGATGCAAATGTTACCTTTCTCCGGCAGTTACATTCCGGAAAATATGTGTTTTCCTGTTATGGAGATAATGTTTATGTGGGGGATCGCAGCGGGCATATCCATCCATTACTTTATACGAAAGATGTGAATTGTCAGTCATTCCTGAAATCAGTCATTTATATTTATGAAGATTCGAGGAATGTGATATGGCTGGGCACTTATGGTAACGGAATGATGCGTTGTGATATGCATACGGGTTCATGTAAAATCTATACAATGGCTAATGGATTGCCTAGTAATGATGTCTTGTCCATCGTTGAGGATCCCATCCGTCGGGTCTTGTGGTTGAGTACCTCATACGGGCTGTCGCATTTTACGGGTTCTTCATTCATGAACTATTTTACAAAGGACGGATTGCTGGGCAACCAATACCATGAGCGGGCGGTCTATTTTGACAGAGGAATCTTATATTTCATGGGGAATCATGGCATTACCTCGTTTTCACCCCTTAAAATCAATACGTTACATGATGATATTCCTTTTATCATAGAAAGTCTGGAGACAGATGACCGGATGTATCATACCGCTGATCTGCATAAGGCACTGAAATTGAATTACCATGAGAATTCCTTTACGGTATCTTTCATGGGTTTTGATTACTCTTCGGCCAACAGTTTGCAATATAGTTATATCTTGGACGGATATGAAAAGAAATGGAGCACTCCTTCCACCAATCATACCGTTAAATTCAGTGATCTTCCTTCCGGAACTTATATTCTGAAAGTGAAGGCAGCTGATAATTCGGGTTGCTGGAACAGTAAACTGGCTACTTTGAAGATCGTCATTCCGCCTGCTCCTTGGGCCACGTGGTGGGCTATTCTGATCTATCTCATCATCATCCTGTATTGCCTGTATGCAGGCATGCGGTTTTATATCAATTACCATCTTGACAAGGAGAAGATAAAACTGTCGAAACAGACCCTGGTCAAGGAACGGGAATTGAACCAGGCAAAAATCAATTTCTTCGAGAATGTATCCCATGAACTGAGAACGCCTCTGAGCTTGATCTATGGCCCATTCTGTGAATTAAGAAAAAGTAGGCATTTTACGAAAAAGGAAGGTGAATACATGTCTCTGATGGAGGAGAATATCAAGCACCTGATGATGCTGGTGGAACAGATCCTCAATTTCTCACATCTCAAGGGTGAGACGTTATCCTTATCCGTATGCCGGAAAGATGTTATAGCCATCGTACTGAAAATAATGGATAGGTTCAAGGGTGAGAACGAGGAGAAGCATATCGTGACTTCATTCTCCTGCCCTGAAGACAAATTTATCATGTATGTGGATGAAGACAAATTGGATAAGATTTTGTCTAATCTGTTGTCCAACGCTTTCAAGTACACGCCTTCAAATGGAAAAATAAAGGTCTCTTTGCGTATGAGCACCTCCTTGGAGATAAAAGACCGGTTCAAGCAGGCTCGTGTATTGGATTCTGACTATGCTCTTTTTTCTGTTGAGGATAATGGAATAGGAATCGAAAAAGAGGATGCGGATAAGATCTTTGACCGTTTCTATCGCTCGAAGAATGGTGAATCTATTGCGGGAAGTGGGATAGGACTCTATTATGTCAAGTGTCTTGTGAAAAAGCACAAGGGGATGATCAAGGCGGAATGTAATGATTCCGGAGGTACCACCTTCCTTTTCTGCCTTCCGGCTTCTGAAAATGTATTTGATGATTCAGAGAAGGGGAAGGTATCGCCCGCTGGTATTCCGGAAGATCATACGGAGAAAGTAAATACTTATCCTGAGACTGATGATCGCTTCTCTTCTCCTGATGCTTCATTACCAGATCGAGATAAACCTTCCTTGTTGATTATCGATGACGAGCCGAATTTCCAGACTTTTCTCTCGGATTTGCTCCAACCCTATTATGTGATTGATAAGGCTTTCAACGGTCAGGAGGGATTGGAAAAGACGCTGGAACGCATTCCTGATATGATCGTGATGGATGTCATGATGCCTCTGATGAATGGTTATGAACTCTGTGACAAGATAAAGAATGATCCCCGGACTTGCCATATTCCTGTTGTCATGCTTACCGCAAAAAGTAATGTCAGCGAGCATATACAAGGCATGAACAGCGGTGCTGATATTTATATCTCCAAACCTTTCCATCCGGATTATTTATTGTCTGTCTTACGAGGAGTGATTGCCAACAGGAAACGTATGCAGCATATCCTCGTTGACAAATCGAAAGAAGACCGGAAGGCAGTGTTGGAGAGTTTGAATGATGCAGACCGGGCACTGCTTCAGCATTTGGATGAAAAGATCAAGGCAGAGCTGAACGATTCTGAACTCTCTGTGGATGTCCTGGCAAGCGAACTGAATTTCAGCCACAGTACTTTTTATCGTAAGATCAAGGGTCTTACAGGGTTGTCCCCCAATGACTATGTCCGGATGTACAGACTCAGGGCAGCTGCAAAATTCATTGAATCCGGATCTTATACTCTGGCTGAAATTGCTAATAAGACGGGGTTTAGCACACAGTCTTATTTCTCAGCTTTGTTCAAAAAATATTATGGGATGACGCCAAGTGAATATAAAGCGAGGAAGGACCAGGAGAGTCGGTGAGCACTTTGTGCTTTTGCCGGCTACAGAGTCATTGACAGGTTTGAATGATTTGTGATAAAGATTGAACTTTTTGAGATAACATTGTTAAATAAAAAGCAATAATTTTGGCAGTGAAAAATATTAACCTGCTTTAAGTAAGAATGATGAAAAACAGAAGAAAACGCATAAGTTTTAGTTCTCAACCGCAGAAAGTTTCTCTGTTGGCGACTGAAATGATCATCAATAGCAGCGGCGGATTTTAATTAATTGATTGAAGTCCACTTATAATAACAGGTTGCCTTTAGGTTCCTCTTTTCATTGAGGGAAAGGCAGAAATACCTGATCGTGGAATATTCTCCTGGTAACAGACCGGGGAGAAGGGCGTTGTTATCAGGTTTGATATTAAAGTCATTGAGAGTATGATCAAGAAAATTATAAAAATATAGCGAATTAATTAAAAAAAATTCATTTTATGAAAAAGACAATCTTGTTAACTCTGTTTTTGTGTGCCGTAATAGTTGGAGAAGCTAAACCGAAACACAAAGATTCTGTTCCTCAGCTGGGGAAGAACTCGGTAGAGCAGGTTCTCAAGGCAATGACTCTGAATGAAAAGGCTGAATTGCTTGTAGGCGGAACTTATGAGGTGATAGATGGAAAGAAGGGTCCCACTTTGCCAGAAGTGAATATTGGTGCAGCAGGTATGACGAAAGCGATCCCCCGCTTGGGTATTCCTTGTACGGTGCTTACGGATGGCCCCGCCGGAGTCCGGATTTCTCCTACACGCAAGGGGGACAGCCGTACTTACTATGCTACGGGGAATCCTATCGGCACACTGGTCGCTTCGTCCTGGGATACGCAATGTGCAAAGGCTGTCGGCAGGAATATGGGAGATGAAGTGCTGGAATATGGCTGTGATGTCCTGCTGGCTCCAGGAATGTGTCTTCATCGTAATCCCCTTTGCGGCAGAAACTTCGAATATTTCTCAGAGGATCCTGTCTTGAGCGGCACGATGTCCGGAAATGAGATACTTGGTGTCCAGTCTAATGGCGTGGGTACTTCTGCCAAGCATTTTATATGCAATAATCAGGAGACGTTCCGTTATCAGAATAATTCCATCGTCGGCCAGCGGGCATTACGGGAACTCTATCTGAAAAATTTCAGGTTGGCTGTTGAGATCGGTAATCCGTGGACTATTATGTCCTCTTATAACCTTCTGAATGGTTCTGTAACTCAGGAGGATAAGGCTTTGCTCCATGACTGGCTTCGCGGTGAGGTCGGCTATAAGGGAATGGTGATGACAGACTGGTCAGGGCAGCGCAATACGGTCAGACAGGTAAATGCTGAGAATGATCTTATGGAATGGGGACTCGATGTCCAGGTACAGGATATTCTCAATGCTGTAAAGGATGGCAGACTTTCCATGGATGTCGTGAACCGGAATGTCCGGGACATCTTGAATTATATTGTCAAGACCCCGCATTTCCGCCACTATAAGGCTTCTAATGCTCCGGACTTGAAAGCCCATGCAGCCGTAGCCCGTGAGACGGCGGCACAGGGTATTGTCCTTCTTAAGAATGATGGGCGGACCTTGCCCTTGGCTCAAGGTCAGAAGGTGGCTCTTTTTGGCGTAGGCTCCTATAAGGGGTTTCTGGCTAATGGTTTTGGCTCCGGTGATGTGAACAAGCCTTTTGTGATCAATATCTGCCAGGGCCTGCAGAATGCCGGTTATCAGGTAGATGAGGATATGGCTGAACTCTATCAAGATGCAGATGAGGATATTGATTTCGGCCCTGCCTATGCAAGGCATCGTGCTTCCGTTGATGATGTGGCCATAATGACGATCAGGCGGAATTCTGGCGAGGGTCGTGACCGCCTGAATGGACCTGGTGACTGGAAACTGAGTACTGCGGAGTTCAATACGATGAAGAATATAGCAGCAGCCTTTCACGCTCAGGGTAAGAAATTGATCGTCATCCTGGATATTGGTGGGGTGATCGAGACGTCATCATGGAAAGATATTCCGGATGCGATCCTGTTGCCCTGGCAGGCCGGTGAGGAAGGCGGGAACGCCATTGCAGATATTCTTTCCGGTAAGGTGTGTCCCTCCGGTCATCTGCCGATGACTTTCCCGGTAGCTTATGAGGATGTTCCGTCATCGAAAAACTTCCCTCAGAATGATAATGGAGGGGTTTTTGACAAGAACAAGTCAACGATAGGCTATACTAAGTATGATGAGGGGATATGGGTTGGATACC
>NZ_BAACAN010000012.1:0-76913 GCF_054687055.1 Segatella asaccharophila
GCATAAAAGTTTCTTAATAAAAAGCGTTATTTGTTTGATTGATACTACAAATTTACAACTTTTTTGCGAGAAACTTTTATTTTTACAGTACTGTTTTTAGCCTATTTTATGGGGTGGGAAACTTCAGATAATAAGATTATTAAAAGCCCAACTTTATAAAATGATCCTTTTTAATCCCCAAATCTTCAATCGTTTAGCAAACAAATTAAGTGAGCTTTCCCCGGTGGAAAAGCTCACTTGTAATAGAAATCTCCAACACTTTCGAAACCAACAAGATACAGGCAGGATCAGAATCCCTGAAAATCTGTAACAAAAGGCATTAGCATTATCTGCATCCAATAAAGTTTCATTTCCTTATAAATCCAGGTTATTTCATATCTGCGCCAATGTAATAGCCCAGATTCGTGGGCTGGTTATACCCCATGTTCTGCATTGCCTGAGACATATCATAAGTATGATCTTCCATAAGATGCACGAAACGATGAGTAGTAGGATGATTGGTAGAGAAAAGATAGAGATACTTGTTATCACTGCTCCGCATGATTACCTCTTCACGATAATCCCCCAGGAAATCGCCATAATAGCAAGGGTTAGCTTTCGAACCATTATTAGAAGCACACCTGCTATCATCCCCTTCACCATAATAAGATAGAGTCAGGACCCGAGTCCATGCAGACATACCCTTTCTTTCACACCAAGGTTTTGACGGCTCATAGCTTTGAATCATTACGTCATCCAGCATCTGGCGTGTCAACGCTCCAGTCCACCAGATCGCATTATTATAACTGTTTCCGCCACCCTTAGCCGTCGGGAGTTGAGTACTTACCAGGTCACCCGTTTCACAACTATAAATTCCCGTACCCAGAGATGACCAATATTCACAGCCAGGGCTTTTCGAATCAATATCCGCCACGAGACATCTGCCTACATCAACATTACTTCCTTTTCCATGGCCAAAAATCAATTTTCCAGTTGCGGCATCCAACATCTGGCAGCCATATCCATGTCCTTTAATATTATAATTATCAGGTTCCTCATACGAAGCCACTATCTGCAATCCCGGATGAGTCTGGGAGAACTTACCTACATGCAAGGCATCCCCATGCCCGTTGCCACTCACCCATAGTCCCTTTCCATCATGTGATATTGCGGCAGAGCCATAGAGGATCTCATCTTTTCCGTCACCATTCAAATCCGCCACTCTGAAACAATGAGAACAGGATCCACAATAAGCAGGATAATTCAAGGTATTAAACATCCAGCGCTTTACTAATTTTCTGTTCTTAAAATCGTATGCCCAAACCTGATAATTCTTATAGATACCCCTCGAGACAATCAATGAAGGGTTTGAGATACGCACACCCTTCTGAGGAATACCGTCAAGATAAGCAACACCGATAAAAAACCGATCCATACGATTCCCATAATCATCCCCCCAATAATTCTGCCAATATTTTGCACGATCATAATTACTACCCGTTCCACCTCTTGGTATATTATCCACACGATCTATTTCAGCCCCATCAGAACCCCTGCAAATAGAAATATATTCGGGACCGTCAAGCACAAGTCCCTTCAATGTCGGTAAAGCCTTTCCGGAGAACCAGCCCACACCGTCTTCTTTCTGACGATAGTCATTTACCTTACCATTGGAATCCGTGATTACTTTTCCATCGCCGAATTTAGTACCTTCTGATGTCCTGAGAGCAACTTCACATTTTCCATCACCGTCAAAATCATATACGATGAAAGACGTATAGTGGGAACCGGAACGAATATTCTTCCCCATATCAATCTGCCACATAAAAGTTCCGTCCAACTTGTATGCCTCTAACAACGTTGTGCCATCATGCCATCCCCCCTGGTTAGCCCCGTCATACGGCTGCCTTTTCAAGACTATTTCCATTTGTCCGTCACCATCAAGATCACCAACTTGCACATCATTAGCTTCATAATTCAATGTAGGATCAGGTACATTTGTATTCAATTTTATTTTCCTGTAAAAAGTCTGTGCCATTGCAGGTGTAAAAGTATAAGAACAAACCGTCGAATCTGAACCGGCTAAGGTAACACTGTAAGTATTTGAAACCGTAGCATTTAACGTTGAGGAATCAACATAACAGGTCGCATCAGTAATCGGAACCTTATTCAATTTCATTTCAGTCTTACCACTTTCACACTTATATACATCAAAAGCAATACCTGCCGGGTCGGTACCAAGTAACCGCCAGCTTATTAACGGAAAGGTATATCCAGACGTCTGGCCTTTATACGACATCGCAATGGGATCATAGCTTACGAACATCGCACGATTACCTAAATAAACAGGGATTTTCTTATGCTCTGTCGTATCTTTGCTCAAGGATCCGGAATTATTAACAACAGAATTGTCAGAACATGACGCAAAACCAAGAAAGAGAGATAAGCCTAACCATAACAGATACTTTTTCATACGCTCAATAGTTTTTAAGAGTTAACTTCACATTATTAAATTATAGCATCTTGCCATTAACATTCATGGATAATATGATCAGGAGTACTGAAAGATCCCAGTACCCCAATTAACCAGTTTTTGCCCTTAATTTCCCGAACTGATGCTAAGGTATTTTTCTCCCTGTAGCATTATGCCGAGAGGATCAGAAAATTCCGGTAAGAAATTCATGGCATTTTTTAAAAGGTATTCTTTCAACTTTAATTCTATTTATTATAAACAGACCGATAGGTTTTATTTTGCAAAAGTAGCTGACTCTCTTATACGATAGCATATAGATTTGTTCAAATTCTATTCGTTTTGTTCAAAATGGCATATTCCCAAAGCCCAACAGCCCGTATAGAGGATACAGATCGGCTCAAAAAGAGTCGATACACATCCAACCTAGATTGTCACGAAAAGACATTATAGATTTATGGGACGAAAGCGAAAGTTGGTATTGAGATTCGTTTAATAGATGTAGTTAAATTATGAAAGACGAGGATGGAAAGGATCTGCCCATAGTTGTCCCCGGCCTCTATTCCCCGTATAAAAACTGAAGGAACAAGATGAGGCCGGATGGACATCACTATTCAGATTTGACATCACACCATTTCGGCGGATTCACATGCATCAGATTTTTGACAAAAAAGTCAAAACGTTTATGCTCTCCATAATCTCCGCCCATAGTATGGTGCGCTCCCGGCAATACCACCAGTTCAAAATCCTTATTCGACTTCTCCAAGGCATTGACGACCTGATAAGTACTCGACGGATCCACATTATCATCCAGTTCTCCGACGACAAGCATCAGAGGACGTTGCAGTTTCGGCGCGTTATAAACATTGCTGCATTTCACATAACTGGAATCGACAGGATAACTCATCCATTGTTCATTCCACCAGATTTTGTCCATCCGGTTATCGTGACAACCACAGGAAGAATAGGCAGCCTTATAGAAATCACCATGAAGCAGCACAGCCGTACAACTCTCCTGCCCCCCGGCAGAAGCGCCGAAAATGCCCACGTTATCCGCATCCATATAAGGATATTTCTTTGCAGCAGCCTTGATCCATAATTCCCGGTCAGGGAATCCGGCATCCTTCAGGTTCTTATAGCATACTTCCTCAAATTTCTTTCCACGCCAGGAAGTCCCCATGGCATCTAATTGAACCACCACAAAACCCAATTCCGAAAGAGAAGTTGTAGTCCAATTATAAGACACAAAACTCTTAGGCGTATAAGCATCGCCCGGGCCTGCATAGATATACTCGATGACCGGATACTTTTTAGCAGGATCAAAATCAGACGGGCGCTGGATAATCCCCCACATATCCGTTTTTCCATCACGTCCCTTGGCCTTGAAGACAACAGGCGCCTTCCATCCCT
This sequence comes from Segatella asaccharophila, assembly GCF_054687055.1. NCBI lineage: Bacteria > Pseudomonadati > Bacteroidota > Bacteroidia > Bacteroidales > Prevotellaceae > Segatella > Segatella asaccharophila. Next base: position 3,860 of record NZ_BAACAN010000012.1, read on the forward strand.
TGGCAAGCAGGTCAGAAATATCAGCCCTCTCCAGGACCTTGATCAGTTTGCCACTATCAGCATCACGGAGGACAGTGACAGGGGCCTGGTCAACCAACGAATAAGTATCTACAAGATAACGATAATCACTGCTGAACACCGCCTGATGCTGAGCCTTTTCCGGAGTAAGGCAAATCATGTCCTTGCCGTTAAAACCGATACGATAGTAATGTACCAGATAAGGATCCTCATCTTTATTCATCCCACTGGCTGAGAAATAGATTACACGATTCGGTTCATCTACCTTCAAGACCTGACGCACACACCAATTCCCTCTGGTAATCTGCCGGATCACCTTGCCTGCCGGCACATCATAAAGATACAAATGGTTCCAATTATCCCGTTCGCTCATCCAGATCAATTGTTTTCCATCTTTGGTATAATAACGGAACATCCGTTGATAATTGATATATTCCGGAGATGATTCCTGGACCACGGCACGGAGTTTACCCGTAGTTGCATTCATGGCAAGGACCTGATAAAGGTGATGCCCGCGCTGATTATACTCCATCATAACCTCCTTACCGTCAGCATTCCACTGGAAACCAGACAACTCATACTGGTTACTGATGACAGAACGGTCAGCTGTCAATTGTCTGCCGGTCTTCAAGTCAAAGATGACCGGTATCTTCTGAGGCAACGCATCGCCAGGCTTCGCATATTCCTGTTTATGCAGAATCGGCTGCAACTGATCCGCAGGAGACGACTCCACATAATACACATACCGCTTCTGCACGGGTATCCGTTTGCAGTCAAAAATATACCGTCCGTCAGACGACCATAGAATCTGATTGGAATAATAGCAGCCCAGCGTCCCATCCTGAGACAATACCCGTTTGGTTGAGAAAGGAGTACCGATCCGATGCACTACGATATTCTGCCCTTCAACATACGCCTCCATCTTCCCATCAGGAGAGGTAACCGGACGAAGATCCGTTTCTTCGTCCACTTCCATCCAGTGTCGCTGGTGTATCCTTCCCGGCCAAGGTCTCTGCGGCGGTTCCTTCACTATACCCAAAGCCTCATCGAGTTTATCCTTAGCATCAAACATCCTTTCCGTGCCCCTGGCCGCATCATAAAGGACATACTGTCCTTTACCGTCACGAGTCGTCATTTGGTAAGAAAACACATCCGAAGAATCTTTCCATTGCACCTCATGAGCCCAATGATAAACATGAGAAGGATCAAAGTCCTTCTTGACAGCGTATGCCCGGTCATAATCCTTCAGCGTACCCTGAGAAAACACCGGAACAGCCATCAGCAGTCCTACAGCGAAAAAAGAAAACCCTAATTTCTTCATCTATACTAAAATTTTAATTCCATTCCACATTCTTAACGTCATTTATAGTCAGTAGGCTTTACCCCAAACTGTTTTTGAAAGCACTTCGAAAAATAGGAAGGACTGTTAAAGCCGACCATAAAGCAGACCTCACTGACCCGATATTTTCCCTCCTTCAAGAGTCGGGCAGCACGGCGGAGACGGACAACCTGAATCATCTCATTTGGAGTGACATCAGCCAGAGACTTGATTTTCGCAAAGAGACTGGACCTGCTGATATTCATCTGCTCAGCGATAAAATTAACTGAAAGATCAGCATTATCAATATTCTTTTCAATAAGACGATTCATCCGTAAGAGGAAATCATTGTCAAGAGGAGTCCTGGCCATCCGGGTAATTGACTCAGACGGCGTATCAGAAAACTTCTTCATCAGCAATTTCCGCATATTGATCAGATTGCCAATACAAGCATTCAGATATTTTACCGAGAAAGGTTTCTCGATATAAGCATCAGCGCCACAGTTCATTCCTTCAGCCTTGCTCTCATCGTCCGTCTTGGCAGTAAGCATGATAAAAGGAATATGACTCGTGTTCTGATCCGCCCGGACATGGCGGCAGAACTCTGCGCCGTCCATTTCCGGCATCATCCAGTCGGAGACGATAAGGGTGACCGCATGATGTAAAAGGACATTCATTCCCTCCACACCGTTGGAAGCAGTATACACAACATAATCATTCCGGAAATCAGAAGCCAGGAAACTCCGCATATCTGCATCGTCCTCGACGATAAGCACCGAAGCCCTGGTGCCATCATCCGGCATCTCCACTCTTTCCGGTTTATCTTGCATGATCATTTCTCTACTATTCTCCATCCGGCCACTGCCATCCTGATGTTCTGGAACCTTCTTTTCTCCGTCCATGTCAACCTGGTTGACCGGGAAAGTAATTATAAATCTTGTACCCTTATTAGGTTCAGAATCAAGTTTCATCTGACCATGATGCAGATCAACTATACTTTTGACAATAGCCAGTCCAATGCCCGCCCCGGGAGCATTGGACTGCACCTGATAGAAAGCATTAAAGACCTTTGGCTGCTCCTCCTTGCTGATTCCAATCCCATTATCAGACACGATGAGTTGAAAAGACTGGCGGTCATCGGAGACGACACCACTCAAGCATATCCTGTCTTTGGTATATTTCAACGCATTCATCATCAGATTACTAATCACTTTCGTCATCCCCTCCGGGTCAACGATGGCGGAAAAATCAGCCGGTGGATAGTCGACACGAAAGTCAATCCCCTTCTGTTGGAAGAAAGGCTGGAAGCGGATGACCACCGATTTCATCAGATTACTGATATTCTGTGACTTGAAGTGCGCCAGGAGCCCCTGCCTCCGCTCTTTACTGAAATCCAGTAACTGGTTCACCAAGTAAAGAAGACGGCGGGCATTCCGGTCAATCACCTGCAGAGCCGTCATTGCATTCGAATTTCTCTTTCTATCCCAAACAGGTTCATCATCCTTCACCTCCAGATGCGACATCAACTGTTCCAGCGGTCCGATAATCAAAGTCACAGGAGTCCGTATTTCATGAGCGATCATCGTGAAAAATTTCAGCCGTGCCTCCCGTACTTCAATATTCTTACGATCATCAAGCGCCTTCATTTCATTTTGATGCTTCTTTTCAGCCTTTAGCAGACGAAAATGTGTATATTCATAAACCAGGAAAAGAATGAGGAAGATATAAAATATTTTTGCCGGCAGGCTCCACCAGAAAGGAGGATGAACGACTATTTTCAACTGAGCCTCATGACGGCTCCATACCCCATCATTATTGGTAGCCTTAACCCGAAAGATATAAGTCCCTGAGGGAAGGTTTGTATAGGTAGCATGATGACAACTTCCCACATAGTTCCATTCTTTGTCAAAGCCCTCCAGTCGATAAGCAAAATGATTCTTGCCGGGAGAACAATAGCTCAACGAAGAAAATGACAGACTGAACATCTTGTCACCATGTTGAAGATCAAGTTGGGGGACATAGCTAACAGCTTCCGGCAGCAATCTTGATCCCACTTTCTGCTGCTTATTATATACCTCCAATCCAGTTATAAATACAGGAGGATTCATCCGGTTAATCCTGATCTGATAAGGGTAAAAAGCCGTAAAGCCATTGACACCACCAAAGAAGATACGGCCGTCCAAAGTTTTCAGTTCCGCATTTGGTCGAAAGACCTCACAGCATAGTCCATCATACCTGTTGAATATGCGAGGAGCCTTTCCCTGTTCATATCTCAGGATCCCATGAGTTGTCGCCAGCCACAGGACACCCCTGTCACTTACGATGCTGCTTACCTCAGTACCATCCTGACCTAAAGGGACACGATTGAAATGATCTCCCGACGGATTATAGTAGCATAACCCAGCCATAGTACCTATCCATAACCTCCCCTTCGCATCCCTGTCCATACAGTCCACCTGATCAGAAGGAAGAGAATCGGCAAACTTTAAACTCCGGTAATTTTTCCATCCCCCGGTAAGCGGATGATAACAATAGAGACCAGCACCCTGAGAAGAGAACCAAAGATCGCCCTTTCTGTCCTCATCAATATCAAGGACCAGCGCATCCGTCTTATAAACCTGATGAAAGCCATCCCGTTTCCTGTCGTAGAGAAATATCCCATAGCCCATCGTAGAAAGCCACAAATGCCCCAGATGATCCTTATAGATCGCATAGCAGCTCTTGCTGTCAAGTCCGTCCTTTTCGGTATACTGCTTTATCCTGCCGGAATTGAGATTCATCCTAATCACTCCATTGGAATAAGTGCCTATCCAGAGATCCGATCCGTTCATACACAGAGCATGCACATTATAGGTAGAAAGAAGGCTGCTGCCGGCATAAGTAACAAACCTCCCCGTCTTTTCATCAAGGCAAGATAATCCCCCGTCATCGCTGGCTATCCATACCCTTCGATAAGGATCCTCACAGAAATGACTGACCACATTCCCCCTGAAGCCAAACCGGCCATTCGTATAACTTGAGAAGCGCCGCCCCATAGGAGATACATATTTCACCCCACCATAAAAAGTTCCTATCCAGACACCCCCTTCCCGGTCACGCAGGATAGAATAGACGAACCTCCCATCAATAGAATTCATATCATCCCCCTGAAAAGTCAGCCTGTTCCACTTTCCTGTCCGGGTATTATAGACGATAACCCCATCATCACATCCCATATAGATTTGGTCATCCGGCATTTCCACAAGAGTATGGATATGTCTTCCTGTTCCCGTCAATGTCGGATCAAGCACATGCATGACCTGACCGTTTTTCAGACAAAAGAGTCCCTCATTCCACGTCCCTAACCATAACGTTCCGTTATGAGTCTGAAGCATTTTCGCACCAGATACACCAAAGTCTGCATGAAGATGTTCAGGTAGAAAAGCATGGCATCCCCGGTTTAATCTGTTGATGGTCCAACACTCATTTTTAACTACTGCCCAGACCTGTCCCTCAGAGTCTGCGAAGATCTGAGAGACCTCACCCCTGGCTGTACGAAAAGCGAAATGCCGGACATGATGCGACCGGAGATCAAAGCAAAATCCCCCCTGTCCCTTTGTCGCAATCCATACATTTCCAGACATATCTTTTGCAAAGGAGCTGATCTCAGATTTAATCTGCGGGATAAAGCGGGAAAAGGTCTCTGTCCGGTAATTAAACCAGAAAGAGCCATGGGAAGTCCCCACAAGCATCCCATCAGGAAAAGGGCAGATAGTAGAGATATACTGGTCAGCTCCAGTTTGCAAGATACGATAAAATTCTACATTATACCCATCATAACGGCACAAACCATTATCTGTCCCCAGCCATATAAAGCCCCTGTAATCTTGTACGACATTCCTTACCGTATTAGAACGCAGTCCATCTTCTATCGTAATATTACGGTAGAGAAAGTCAGAAGTCTGTTCTCCAAAGGAGAATAAAGATACCGGCAAAAGGGCAACAAGAAATATATATCGATTAAAGGACTGTCGAATAGCCATCTTTCGTGTAGATTTTACAGCAAAGGTATCATTTTTTTACTTTATGTCAAAATTTTCATTCATTTTCATTATTTAATGAAGTCAATAGCTTTCAGAATCATTCCATTGTTTTTAATGAGTCTGAGGAAATTCATTTAGGAAAAATATTTTGCAGGACAAAATCCAAGCTTACCAATCTGCATAATCAGGACACTGAATCCGTCAACAATCATCATACAGATGGGTAAGTTGCCTTAAATTCATATCCCTGCTGAAAGATGACCATAAAACAGGGAAAAATCCATTTGATGAAAACTACAATGTTGTGTTTAACAGGCTGAAAGATGACCATAAAACAGGGAAAAATCCATTAAGCAGAATGATCTGCCCCAAACATTCATAAAGAACATCCTTTACCTTAATAGGACTTATCAGTCTTACTATAAGCAGTAATGATAAAAAGTCAAGAATGCAAATATGGCATTCTTGACTAACAGAATAATCTATATTTACATTTTATATTATTCAAAATCAGCAGTAATCACTAATTCTATATATTTGCTATTATCCGTCTTACAGGCATAGACAAAGTGGATCTTAACCTGTGTTCCTGAAGGTATACCTGCATAACGACCGATACCCACAGAACCATCATGTGTCTCAACAAAATACTCACAGCCACTCCCCCAATTTCTTGGATTACCGTTAGCATCACACCAGAAGCCGAGGCCGTTGGCAGTATAGTCACGCCCCGTAATCCATTTTCCATTAGCATCAACCATGTAGAGAGCAATATTACCATCAGCATCCTGGACCATCTTATTGAAATCTGTAACCGTCATACCCATGCATGTTTTGATAGCCGATTCCATATCACTGAAATTCACTTCCGTTGCAGAATAATCACCCGTAGGAATCGAAATCGTCTTGATAATTGTGCCCGGATCACTAACAGCCATACTGATATTAAAACGGACATAATTATCATAGTCCTTGCCATTATTAACGGCAAAGCCTACATTTTCATTAACCGACACACCAGCACTGGAATTTGTCGGCACGCTGAGGATTAAGGCTTTGTTTTCTGTATCCAGTTTGATACTGGCAACTTGAGCCGTATCAGAGATATTACCGGAATTATTATAACTCCACCCCGAACTATCATTAGGCGCCGTCTTGTTCCAACAGCCTCTGTTGACGTTGATATTGTAAAACACAACTTTTCCAGATGCCAAACCTGTGATCATATCGTCAACTGTCATTCCTAAATGACTCTGGATTTTCTCAGCATAATCTTTCAAAAGAATCGTCTTATTGATAATATGCCCCTTTCGGAATTCAGCAGAAACAGCAATATCTGCAGAAGTATCAGCACGAAGATAAGGTGATTCATTCTCTTTATAGACATGCTTACTGACAGCATCATTAGGATCAGTGCTGCACGAAATCATTATCAGCACTATACCGGTTGCCACAGCGTATAAAATATTCTTTTTCATTGTTTATGACTATTAAAATAACTACTTCGAAGTACCATCATAACCAGGATTTTGCTTTAACTTTGAATTACCATCTAAGGCTTCCTTTGGAATCGGGAAAATATCACAATAACGGTCCTTAACAGCGTCCTTGCAAAACCATGATTTACCATTATAAACATTCATATTAGTACCCTTAACATTAAATCGGATCAGATCATCACGACGATGAGCTTCACATACAAATTCTTTTGCATACTCATCCAGTAATCCTCCAAATTCAATATCTTGTCCTCCTTCATGAGTAACAATCCACTTATCAGGACCACCTTGCACTCCTTGATTTTCACGATGGCCATAATCATAATTACTCCCCCCCTTAAGTTGATCCACTGTGATAGTAGCCAGAGAAGAGTCAGACTTGAAATCACGCTTACGGACAGCCGTAATTAAATCAGCAGCTTCTTGTTCATCCTCTCCAAGACGAAGCAGGCATTCAGCCTTAATGAAATAAGCATCAGCCAGGCGAAAATAAGGTACATCATCATAGCTGGTTCCATAATCTCCACTCTTAATTTCATATTTAATCAAGCGGTAACTTTCGAAAGGATAACATCCAGGATTGTCAATGCTATGAAGTTCTTTCGTATAAATGAGAGGTTCACCGTTAACCATAATGGGAGAACCATCAGCAGCATACTGCTGCCCACCAGTCCAGGTATCATCGAAACGAGTATCTCCCTTTTCATAAGTATCCAGAAATTGAGGGAATACTACACCTCCACCAGTGGCCCAACCAGAGAAATTCCAACGAGCACGGCCAGCATTACTGATCCACAAGTTAGCCATATAATTACCGCTTGCATACTTTATGGCGAAGGGTATACCGAAGATAATCTCCGGTGAACTGGAAATATCCTCTTTGAAGTTATCACTATAGTTAGGTGCAAGAGAGAACGGCCCTGCTAAGACCTTATTAATTTCATCCAAGGCTTTACGGTACCAGCTTTTATCATTATCATCCTGAAACCAGGCATTATGGTTCAGATATAATTTTGCCAACAGCATATGAGCTGCATACTTATTGATCTTACCCATTTCAATTTTTGACGGGCACTGGTCAGCGACATCCTTTAACTCTTTCTCAATCCAATTAAATGTAGTCGCCGGAGCTGCCTGTGTTGGTTGAAATCCCTTTTCATGAACATAAGTCGTATCCAAAGGAATATTACGGAAGAGATCAAAGAGATTATAATAATACAAGGCACGGTAAGCACGAACTTGTGCCGTAATCTGCACATTAGATGTAATAGATTTGTTAGACAAGATCTTATTACAAGCATTTACTCCTGCATAATTATTATCCCAATTGACCGCAAAGAAACCCATTTGAGAATTGAACTGATGCTTATGCATGGATACATAGAGATCTCCCCAACCAATACCGATGCGGGAAGGAACCCCCCAGACATCCGAGCTCATGTCCATAATATCTGACAATCCAAACCATCCCCAATACACATTACGGAGGCTGCTATAAACAGGAGCAATAGTATGTTCCAGTTCCGTACTTGAAAAGTCATGCGACTCAGAAGAGATAGTATCATAAAGCTTTTCATCAAGATTTGTGCATCCAGTCAATACGGAAAAACCAATAATTCCACATATTGAAGAAAGGATAACATGATTATATTTTGTTTTCATGATTATAAATCTTTAAAATGTAAGTTTAACTCCAAAAGTAAGAGTACGGACAGTAGGATACTTATCACGCCAGTCAATTCCAGAAGACAGTGGATCACTATCAGAAAGCTCCGGATCAAGACCACCATAACTGGTAATAGTAAAAAGATTATCACTGGACACATACATATAGATATTCTTCACATAGCTATTCTTCTTTAAGGGGACAGTATAGCCAAGCGTCAAGTTGGAAAGTTTCAAGAAATTACCATTCTCCAAATAATAGCTGACAAATGTTTGTTTCTGAGCTGGCGACAATACATATTCTCCATATTGCTTCTTAGCTGCACTTTTCAAGCGATTATACACTTCTGCATTATTCTCATAATACGCACGTGCCTCATTCAAAATCTTAAAACCAAATTGACCGGTAAACTGCATATTCAAATCAAAGCCCTTATAGGTCAGAGCATTGCACCATCCCACATTTAACTTAGGAATTGCATTCCCAAGATATTGATGATAAGTGTCATCTGTAAGCATATTATTAGTAAATTCCTCTGCTTTTCCTGTTTTCTTATTCTGGATCATCCAAAGTCCATTCTTTGATACACCGACACTCTTCATGCCATACCATTGACCTAAAGCCTTACCAACTTCAATACGTTGGGTAGGTAAAGAGATCGGTTCACCAAGATAAGCTTCATCATGTTGATTAGCCGTTTGATAAAGTCCATTGGAAAGACTCAATAGCTTTGTCGCATTGTGAGCAAGTGTCAGTATTGTTTTCCATCGAAAATCTTTTGATTGGACAGGAACACCATTGATTGCAATCTCAATACCCTCATTACGCATCTTACCCACATTAGCAAGAGTAGTATTATAAAGATTAGGAGGACAAGGGACATCATAATTCCAAAGCATGTCAGAAGTTTTCTTATGATATAGATCAATCGTACCTCCCAAACGGTCTTCAAACAAACTAAAATCAATGCCAATATTAAATTCAGTTGATTTTTCCCATTTTAGATCTGGATTAGGATTAGAGACCACCTGCAATCCTTGCTCCCACTTACCATTATCATAATAATAGGGATTACCAAGACTCCAGCGAGTTAATGACAGATAAGGAGACGAAGGAATAACGCCGGTAACGCCGAAACCTGCTCGAAACTTGAGATTATCAAGCCAGGAATGAGTAGATTTCATAAATTTCTCGTTGCTGACCGTCCATCCTAATGATGCTGAAGGGAAATTACCCCATTTGTGATTTTCGCCAAATTTAGAAGAGCCTTCATGCCTCATGCTCAGCAACACATTATACTTATCGGCAAAACCATAACTGATACGACCAAAAAAGCCTATCAACTTATCTGAATTTTTATAACTGCCCATACCTGCTTTTCCTTCTTTCAGATATTCGCCGATAGAAAGGTTATTATATTGATAGAAATCACTCATAAAATTAGTATTATTGGCATTAAATCCATCATACTCATCACATTGATAACTATAACCGGCCATAACTTGGAAACGATGCATTCCCCATTGATGTTTATAGGTAGAAGTCAACTCCAGGTTATCCGTCTGGCCATAACTATAACTTTGTGAAGCATATCCTGTAGTATAATCAATTTTTTGCTGATAATATTTAGAAGTATAATAGCTTTGATCATGAGCATTGTCACGGTCAGTACTAAGCATCAGATTCGTTTGCCAACCTTTTACAGGCTCTACCGTAATATTCCCTGTCAGCCGTGTTTCTTCTGTCTTATATTGGCCTTTTTTTTCTTTCAGCAGTGCAACAGGATTCATATAATAATTGATCGCCATATTTTCATAGTAATCACCATCAGAAGTATAAATAGGTTCCGTCGGATTACGCATAATCGCCTGACGATAAACCTCTGATCCAGCCGCATCTACCGGCCCATTTTCATGCCAGTTTTTCATAATATTCAACTGAATTTTTATGATGTCATTACAAAACCAATGGGAAAGGCCACCATTAAAACGCATCTCATTATTAAAGGTATTAATAAATACCCCCTCTCCATTTCGATAAGTAAAGTCTGCATTGTAAACAGTATTCTTATCACCACCACTAATCATCAGATTATGATTATGAGTAAAAGCTGTACGTGTAACCGCATCTAACCAGTCCGTATCATACCCTTCATCCTGAAAGTCCGTTAATCCTGCCCTGATATCCGAGCCATCCATCATTTTCAATTTCTTTCCAAAACCAGAAAGGGTCAAATAGCCAGAATAGTTGACTGTTGTATTTGATTCCCGATGTCCTCCCTTAGTCGTAATAAGGATAACCCCTGCAGCACCACGAGTACCATAAATAGCAGCGGCAGATGCATCCTTTAACACGTCAATACTGGCTATGTCTTCCGGAGCGACTGTACTTAAGCTACCTTCAATACCATCTATAAGGACAAGAGGAGTATTTGCACCAGAAAGAGAAATTACACCACGTAGACGAATACTTGACGCCGAATTCGGATCACCACTCCCATTAGTGATCGTCAGTCCAGCAACCTTACCTTTAATCAAATCGCCAGCATCCTTGATATTACCTTGGGAAAAATCGCCTGATTTAATACTGGTAATGGCAGAGGTAACATCTCCCTTGCGTTGGGTACCATAACCGATAACAACCACATCACTTAACGTCTTCGAATCCTCTCGCAAGGTAATATTACCACCCTTTCCAGCACAAAATTCTTGTTTTACAAAGCCCACATAGGAAACTACAATATGGGCTCCAGGGGTTACTCTTAAGGTATAGTTTCCATCCAAATCTGTAATCGAACCATTCGTTGTGCCTTTTTCTATGATGCTTGCCCCAACAACAGGTTCACCCTTGTCATCTTTTACGGTTCCCTTAATGGTCATGGTACTCTGCTGGATCACCATTGTCGATAAACTCCGCGGGACATTCGAAATGGCAAACAACGGCTGAATAAATCCTCCAGTACAGAGCAAACACATCGTAACCTTTAAACATTTATTACCATGTAAAAAGTCTGAAAATTTCTGTGCCTTTTTCATAATTGACTATTTGGTTATTATTATTGATTCTCATTCATCACTCAGATATAAAGCCTTAACTTGAGAGAATAATCCCCAAGATTGGAAATTAATTCTTAGTTCACTTTCCATTCTATTATACCTCCACTCTTTCTCTTCCGGAGTTTGGCGACAATTTTCAGTCCGGTAGTCCTCACAGGTTTAAAGTCGACACTGTTATAGCAATCCTTGGCGATTCCATATTTGCTATGATTTTCTACCTCTTTCCATTTTCCCTGACCATCTTTATAGAAAAGACGCCAATATTCAGGTACACGAAAATCACCATCATAGAAATCAAAGTCCAGCCAATAAACTTGGACATTACTGACCGTATAAGGCTGGTCAAACTGATAAGAAATACTTTCTTCTGTTCCTTCTTTCTGCCACCAATATTGATAAGGCTTGCTGATGTCTGAACTACAACGTGGCTCCCATTGGTCATTGACCCCCCACGTCTCACTTTCTATCGCAGCTGCTTCAGGAGCATCTTTCTGTATCGGACTTTGATAGAAAAATGTTTTCGCCTTACTGGCAATTGTAGGTTCTGGGGTGACATGTGCATAAGCAGGAGTTGAGGGAATCCAGACTTCCATCTGATCAGCCCCCCGATTATCCCAGGTACTATACGGTATAGCCCGGAAAGGCACATTTTTGACCGTACCATCTTTCTCCAGTTCTTCAGCCTGGCCGGAAAGTTCTACGATACCTTTCAATTTGTCAGCCAGATACTGTGTCTTAATCGGAGCTCTTTCCGTAATTACCTTATTGAATACGGTTGAATCATGCTGATCAGCACCTTCCAGACAATACATTACCGGTCCACGCTCCAAGGCCAGTTTACCCCGGTCATCTTCCACATTATCATTAGCCTTTATACGACGGACAGCCATGGGAAGATTAATTTCCACTCTATCGTCCCGCTTCCATTTACGGTTAATGACTACATAACCTTTCTGCATGATTGCCGTGAGATCAGAAATCCGATGTCCGTTCACCTTAACCACATAAGGGCACGGAGCATCAACGAAGGTATAAAGGCTAGTCGGAACAGGACTATTCTGTGCCCATCCTGGAATACGAAAATGAATATTGAACCTGCTACTTCTCTTCGGATTCACCGTAATCAAGATTTTCCCATCCCATGGATAATCCGTTTTCTGGTTCATTTTGACATTGCGGTTGATTGTAGCATTTCCCTGAATATAAAGGTTGACATAAATATCCTTCCCCTGAGTTGCATACTGATACTGTGGAACACTGGCCATAAAACGCGTTATATTCCCCGGGCAGCAGGCACACCCGAACCATGGCTGACGCTGATGCTGTCCCATACTCTCCAAAGGGTTATCATAAAAGAAACGATTTCCACTTAAAGACACTCCACTGATAACGCCATTATAGAGTGCCCGCTCATAGACATCTACATATTTAGCATCACCCGTAGCCAAGAACATCCGATAATTCCAGAACACATTAGCGATAGCCGCACAAGTCTCACAATATGCAGTCATATTGTTCAACTCATAATCAGGTCCGAAACCTTCACCTTCCGCCCTACTGCCAACGCCACCGGTAATATAAAGCTTTTTGCCAGCCATATTGTTCCAAATACGTTTCAAAGCATGAAAATAGGCGGTATCGCCAGTAAGCGCACATATATCTGCTACACCGGAATAAAGGTATCCAGCACGAACAGCATGACCAACAATCTCATCCTGCTTTAAGATTGGTTCATGATCCTGACTGTATTCACTCAATCGGTGTCCGTCAGTACCCCGTCCAGTCTCTTTAATGAAATACTTTGCTGTTTGCAAATATTTCTTATTATGAGTTATTTTATATAATTTACAAAGTGCCATCTCTACTATAGGATGTCCGGAAGGACGATGTATCTGACCGGGATTAGGACCAAAAGTCTTACAGACCAGGTTTGCATTTTTAATGGCAACATTCAGAAGGGTCTTCTTGCCAGTTGCCTTATAATGAGCTACAGCCGCCTCTATCAGATGGCCACTATTATAGAGTTCATGAGAATTCAGTTTTTCCCACTTATGAGTCCCCCACCAACCCGAAAGACGGTAGCATTTATTGGTTACACAAGTTGTAAGATAGCCATCAGGCTCCTGTGCCGCCGCGATAATGGCAATGACACTGTCAAGATAATGATCCAGTTTTGCATTATAATGTACGGCCAACGAATAGCTTGCTCCCTCTATGACCTTATATGGATCCGTATCATCAAAAGGGAAATCTCCCCGCTGCTTGCCCTTCTTCAGTCCCGCAGCGATGGCAAAGTTATCAAATCTCCCATTAATTTCACATTTATGAAATGCATACGGAATAGTAACCGTGCGGTTGGTTTCAATACGAGGACTCCAGAAATCATCAGAAAGGTGTACATCCGTGAAAGGCACCTCACTGATAGGCCTCTCAGGGTATTGCAGATATGCAGGCATCCTGTCCTTTGCACTGATCTGCAAGGAGAATATCACACCACTTACTAATAACAGCATTTTTGTATTCATGGTATCTTTTTTCATTTCTGGATTTTCATGATTAGCAATCATCATCAGCCCTCAGAGAAAGACCTTTCTGATCTGAAATTTCCGCAAAGTAACATGAATTTTTATAAACATACTAAAAATATCATCTGACAATCTATCAAAATCGTCCAGAAAGTCATCCGATCAACTATTTTGGACGATTATTCCAATTTTCCTGGACTTATTTGACATACATTAATGATAAAAATCAGTATTTTTGTATCATCAATAAATTACAGGCCATGAGAACAAATCACCTCTTCCCTCTAAAGATCCGAGAATTCATTTATATCAACACTATCATAAACAATAAACAATGAAAACACTTCTTTTAATGGTTGCATTGATAGCTACGACTCTATCAGCTAATGCAAGGAACGAAAAATCAAGAGGATACCCCATCACACCTGTACCTTTCACCTCTGTAAAAGTATGGGACAACAGTTTCTGGGGACAGCGTCTGGAGACCAGTCGTAAGGTAACGATTCCCCTGGCCTTCAGCAAATGTGAGAGTGAAGGAAGATACAAGAATTTTGAGCGCGCAGCACACCCAAGCGATAAATATGATGTAGAAAAATTAATGCCTTATCCCTTTGACGACACTGATGTCTATAAAACCATTGAAGGAGCAAGCTATATTCTCCAGACCTACCCAGACAAGAAACTCAAACTCTATATTGACAGCATCCTGAATATCGTAGCAGCTGCCCAAGAACCCGACGGCTACCTGTATACAGCCCGTACACAAAACCCCAAGCATCCTCATCCCTGGTCAGGAGCGACCCGATGGAGTGAAGAAGAGAACCTGAGTCACGAACTCTATAATCTCGGACACATGATTCAGGGTGCCATTGCCCACTATCAGGCTACCAAAAGCAAGAAGTTCCTGAATATAGCTATTCGCTATGCGGATTGTGTCTGTCGGGAAGTCGGTCCTCGCCCCGGACAGGCACATGTCGTTCCGGGACACCAGATTGCAGAAATGGCCCTAAGTGAACTCTATGTCGTCACAGGCAACAGGAAATACCTGGATGAAGCAAAATATTTCCTCGACTACCGTGGAAAGACAAAGATAAGACAAGAATATTCCCAAAGTCATATCCCTGTAACCCAGCAAAGTGAAGCTGTAGGCCATGCCGTACGTGCTACCTATATGTATGCAGGAATGGCTGATGTGGCTGCACTTACCGGAGATACGGCTTATATCCATGCCATAGATCGTATCTGGGATAATATCGTCAGTAAGAAACTCTATATCACCGGCGGCATCGGGGCAAGGAGCAGTGGTGAAGCCTTCGGAGCAAACTATGAACTTCCCAACATGAGTGCATACTGTGAGACCTGTGCTGCCATCGGAAACGTATATGTCAACTATCGACTGTTCCTACTGCACGGAGAGAGCAAGTACTATGATGTCCTCGCCCGTACTCTCTATAACGGTTTGATCAGTGGCGTATCCATGGATGGCGGAGGTTTCTTCTATCCTAATCCGTTGGAAAGCATGGGACAGCATCAGCGTCAGCCCTGGTTCGGATGTGCCTGCTGTCCATCCAACATTTGCCGGTTCTTGCCTTCTCTACCAGGATATGTCTATGCCGTAAAGGACAGAAATCTGTATGTCAATCTCTTTCTCAGCAATACCTCACGGATAAATCTTGCAGGCAAGGCTGTTTCCATCAGTCAGGACACCCAGTATCCATGGAACGGGGATATAGCCCTCCGGATAAATGGCAACAAGGCAGGACAATTTGCCTTGAAGATCCGCATCCCGGGATGGGTTAAAGGACATCCCGTACCTTCCGATCTCTATGAATACGCGGATCACAAGAGGATGAATTATAAGATCACCGTCAATGGCCGGCAGGTTCCTGCTGCCTTGACACCGGATGGCTATTACACCATCAGCAGGAAGTGGAAAAAAGGAGACCGTATACAAGTTCATTTCGACATGGAAGCACGTATCGTCCGGGCGAATAATAAAGTAGTAGCTGACCGGGGGCAGGTAGCCATAGAGCGGGGGCCAGTCGTCTATTGTGCAGAATGGCCGGACAATGCTTTCAACATCATGAACGTCCTTCTGAACCAGACCCCTCAGTTTACCTCCGGGACCATCCCTGACAGCCGGTTCATTGCAGACAGTCTGAAAGATAAATTGACCCTTTACAAAGATCAAAGTCTGAAGACACTGACCACCCAGGCACAGACATTGGCTTATGACTCAACCGGCAACCTGACCGTACAGAACGTCACACTAAAACTCATCCCTTACTTTTCCTGGTGCCAGCGCGGAAGCGGCAACATGAAAGTATGGATTCCCCAAGACCTCAAAGCTGTGCGCCCCGCCGTACCGGCCACATTAGCCTCTCTTTCTAAAATTGCCTCCTCCACTCCCTCCCGTTCTCTGGGCAGCATCGCCGACGGACTGGTCCCTGCAGATGAGAATGACCGGTCCATCCCCTATTTCCACTGGTGGCCCAAACAGGGTACGACGGAATGGATCACATATACCTTCCCCAAAGAAAGAACGATACAGACTTCCACTGTTTACTGGTATGATGACCAGCCCTGGGGCGGTTGCAAGGTTCCGGAAAAATGGAGTATCCAATATATGGACCAGCACCAACAGTGGCAAGACGTAAAGCATGCTGATCACTATCCTATCCAGAAAGGACAACCCTGTACGGTAGAGTTTGACCCCATAAAGACAAAAGTCGTAAGAATCAATGTGAAGCAACCGGAAAAATATTCTTGTGGACTTTTTGAATGGTCCGTAAATTAAACCCGTATCTACGCCCAGAAAGGAACATTGCCAATGTTCCATGAAAAAAGACAGATAAACTATAGAAAACCAAAGAGATGCAGGAAACCGAATAGTCCTGTACCTCTTTTTTTGAGTTGCCGCCAGATGAGCAGCAGTCATCCCTTAGACCTGCTTACTGTTTTTTCAGCCACGCCTCCAACTCCGACAGATATTCCTGTTTGTGAGGGTAAGCATCCTTGAATCCGAACCCATGGCCACCATTCTCATAGATATGCAAAGCAAAAGGTACATGGTTCCTCTCCAGTTCCGCAGCATACAGGATACTATTCAGCGGACTTACAGCCGGATCATCGGCACTAGCCACGATAAAGGCAGGCGAGGTGGATGACGTGACATGTTCCAGAGGAGAAAGTGCACTCAAGTGATCCTGCCGGTGATCACCTCCCATGATACACTCCTGACAATGCTTATGGGTAAGACCTTCCTCCATCGTTGTCACGGAATACAAGAGAATTTGGAAATCATTCCGCCTGCTTTCAGGCAACTGGGCAGAAATGGCAGCATAATAGCCACCGATAGAAGTCCCCATAACCCCCAGTTTAGCGCATCTCTCCGGATATTGCTCTCTTAGAAGATCCATTGCACGTGTGATGTCCTCAAGAAGGACCTTGCTGTCACCTCTAGGATAACGATACTTCAAGATGGCAAGATTAATGCCTCTCTCATTAAACCAAGGTGCAAAGTCAAGTCCTTCATAGGACAAGTTTATCTGGTTAAAACCACCCCCCGGACATTGGATGACTGTCATGTGAGAAGGTCGCCTTGCAGGAAGGAAGAACAGAGTACCTTCGGGTGCATCCTGCATATCACTCAATGCTGATTGCTTTTCATTACCCAATGATTTTATTTTTCCATCCTGGCCATATAAAGCGATTTGAATTACATTTTCCATCACTACCTCCTTATAAATATCTTTTTCTGTTCCGTTTCTATCCATCCTGTCTCATCTTATAGCCCGCCTGCAGAGAGCCTCAAGACTTTCTACTTTCCGAAAGGATCTTCCTGTTCATCTTCTTCACTATACCCGGCCCGCTATAGATCATGGCAGAATATATCTCCACCAGATCAGCGCCGGCACGGATCATCCCTTCAGCATCCTGAGGGGTCATCACATTCCCGGACCCGATCACTATCATCTCCTTACGGATATGATCATGAAGATATTTGACCACATCCCGAGAGCGCGAACCGATTCCTCTTCCACTCACCTGACCGCTGCCGATATGCTGCAGCAACACCGGGGAAGTTCTCTTCAGATCATACCGGCTCTTTGTCGGACCGGTGGCAATAAATCCCTGGAGGCTATAATGCTCAGCCATCGCGATCGCCTTATCCACCACTTTTTCAGAGACATCAGCCGGAAATTTCATGAACAGAGCACGGCGTACAGGAAGAGTCTTGCGCAGATCCGTCAGCCTGGAGAGTACCTGATCCATCTCCTCAGCACTAATACTTCCCCAGTTGACGGTGAAATAATCAGCTACCCCATAAAGGCGGACAAACACCTTCTCAAAATCTTTCACGATCTGTTGGCCGGTAGAGTTTGCATCCTTGTTGATGTTCACACCCAAGATATAAGGATGCTTCCTGTTTTTGGAAATACGCTTAAAGGCTATTTCCACACCTGGATTATTGAATCCTGTGCGAGAGATCAGGGAGCGGTCAGCAGGTGTTCTGAAAATTCTCGGACGAGGATTTCCTCCCTGCGGAGAAGGAGTAATCGTTCCTACCTCCAAAAAGCCAAAGCCGAAATCAGAAAGTTGGTCAAACACCTGTGCATCCTTATCAAAACCCGCAGAAAGGCCTACCCGGTTCTGAAATTGCAGACCTTGAAAGCGCAAAGGGTTACTTGTGTGATAAGATTTCCGATAAAGTACTCTCAAGGGAGAGATGTGACCATAAAATTCCAATGTTTTTACCAGTATCCTATGGCATTGCTCAGGATCGATGGTAAACAATAAAGGGCGAAAGATGTTTCGATATAACATGACAGTCTTCTTATGAATTCATACTTTTCATTCAGAGATTTCCGGACAGATCAGTCTTACTTATCTCCTGTAGTCGAATGCAAAGGTAATAGAAAAAAAGACCGGTTGGTTATACCTTTATCTTATGCAATATAATTAAAAGTGATAGGGCGATTACGAAACTGTCCATTTTTAAAGTCCTTAATGAATGGCATGAAGGACAAACCGCTTCAGAATATTCTGAAGTCCTGCACTCTCTCCCTGTTTCTCTACGAACACCAGTTCACGGGATAAATCCAGGCCCTGGACCTTAACGGTTTTAAAGGTGCCGTCAAGAATTTCCTCTTTTACTGAGCATACACTGACGATCCCCATACAATCAGATGATTTCACAAACTGCTTGATACCTTCCGTGGAGCCCAGGTACATTTCAACACGAAGATCATTCAGACCTAATTTGTAAGAACGCAACGCCCTTTCAAAAACATCCAGTGTCCCCGATCCCTGTTCACGAAGGACAACGGGAATCCGTTGTAACTCATTGAGAGAGATGCTCTCCCTACGCGCCCACGGGCCGTCAGACCTGACAATGGCAACCAGCCGGTCTTTCATAAAAGGCATATATTTCAACTGTGGTTGCCGGATGACGCCTTCTACCATCCCCAGATCAATTTTGTCAGCCAGGAGGGCAGTTTCTATCTCACGGGAATTACCACTCAGCATGGAAATCTTTGCCTTGGGATACCGCTTGCAGAAAGCGGCCAGGATTTCGGGAATCACATATTGGGAAATGGTCGTACTGGCGCTGATGCGTAATTCCCCTTCTGTCTTTTGCTGCAAGGCACGAACATCATAGTCCAGATTCCTGTAATCCTCCAGTATCCGATTCGCATGATCCAGCATCAACTTCCCCGCTGCGGTAAGTCGGATACTGTTCCCCATACGGTCAAACAGCCGGGTATCATATTCTCTTTCCAGTTCACGGATATGCTTGCTGATCGCCGGCTGACTGATGAACAACTCCTGAGAGGCCTTTGTAAAACTCAGATTCTCAGCCACACTGCGGAAAACTTTCAATCGAATATCGATCATAAATCTAAAATTAGGTATCTGTCCCCCGGAAGCATCAGCAGAAATCAATCCCTAAGAGGAACGTCATCTCTACCTGCTATCCGCAGACCATAATCTCATTGGTAATTACGGATCCTGACATCAATGCCCGAACCTTTCAGCAATTGGGCAACACGCTCAATCTTCGTATCTGAATAATGATAAGGAAACAAGACTTTCGGACGAATGATTCTTGCCGCTCTTGCAGCCTGTTCAGGAGTCATCGTAAAGGGTTGGTTGACAGGCAGAAAAGCAATATCTATATTCTTCAACTGCCTCATCTCCGGAATATTTTCCGTATCTCCTGCAATATAGATGCGAAGGCCATCAAGGGTCAGCACATAGCCATTGCCAACACCTCTGGGATGAAACTGCAGATGCCCGGGAGTATTATTATATGCCGGGATAGCATCTATTTGTATATCCGGGCCCAGATTCAGATGATTCCCATTCTTCATTACCGTACTTTTCCCCATGATCTTCTTCGCCGAAGCAGGATTTGCAACAATAATCGTTCCGGGGTCAGACAACTCCGCGATCGCCTTCGGGTCAAGATGATCCGTATGATCATGTGTGATCAAAATAAGATCAGCCTTGGGAAATTTACGATAATCCGTTTGAGGTTCCATGCCGCTCACCGGATCTACCTCTATCTCCTTTCCGTTATAATTGATTTCAATACTCGCGTGCTTAATAGCCGTCAGCACAACCTTTTTACCACTTTTAGTGATAAACGTATCTTTTTGGAATTCCTGTGCACAAGCTGTTGTCATCATTAACATCAAAAAGATTAAGATATTTGCTCCGTGATGGATTCTCTTCATATTGCTTACGAAGATAGTAAAAACCAGGTAAAAGTCAAAATATTTTAATATCTTTTTACATGGATAATAGGTCTTTCCTGCTGATCACACATTTTGATAAACAGACCTTACAAAGAACGTTTTTTAAGAAATTACAACAATTAAAATACGAAATAAATGTCAGATTATCTATCTTTTTATTATCTTTGCAAGTAGACTATGGTGAGAGGAACTGCATCATAAAGCGGTGTCCTCTGTTAAAACGTGAAGTATTTTAAATATTTTAAATATCTTGTAATTATGGATTTTTTAACAAATGACAAGCTTGTGATCGTCGGCGCTGCCGGCATGATCGGTTCTAACATGACCCAGACAGCTATCATGCTGCACTTAACTCCTAACATTTGTCTCTACGATGTTTTCTCAGCAGAAGGTGTTGCCGAGGAAATGCGTCAGAGTGGTTTTGACGATGTAAACCTCGTTTCTACTACTGATCCAAAGGAAGCCTTCACCGGTGCTAAGTATATTATCTCCTCAGGTGGTGCTCCACGTAAACAGGGCATGACACGTGAGGATCTTCTGGATGGTAACTCCAAGGCTGCTAAAGAGCTGGGAGACAACATCAAGAAGTTCTGTCCTGACGCTAAATTCTGTGTAGTAATCTTCAACCCGGCTGACATTACCGGTCTGGTAACACTGGTTCATTCCGGTCTGAAACCAAATCAGGTGGCTACACTTGCAGCACTTGATTCTACCCGTCTGAAGGGTGCTCTGGCCAAACACTTCGGCGTAAGCCAGACAGAGGTTAAGAATGCTTATACCTACGGTGGCCATGGAGAGAAGATGGCTGTCTTCGCTTCTCCTACGACTGTCAAGGGCGTAAAACTGCTGGATGTGATTGCCGGCAAGGCCAAAGTCAACGGCAAAGGCCTGACTCCTGACGAGTGGAAACAGATGCAGGTAGAAGTCACCAAGGGTGGTGCAAAGATCATCGAACTTCGCCGTCGTTCTTCTTTCCAGAGCCCTGCTTACCTCGCTGTCAAGATGATCGAGGCTGCCATGGGTGGTGAAGAATTCAACTATCCTGCAGGTGCATACGCTGACACCTCTCGTTATTCTCACATCATGATGGCTATGCCTACACGTATCACTTCTGATGGTATCTATCAGAAACCGGTTTTAGGAACTGAAGATGAATTCAAGACTCTGGATGCAAGTTATGAGCATCTGGAAGGCCTTCGTGACCAGGTCATCAAGATGGGTGTTCTCCCTGAGGTGAAAGACTGGCACAAAGTAAACCCAAACTTGTAATCTGTAACAAGTAATATAAAAAGAGCAGGCTGATTGGCCTGCTCTTTTTATATATCCGTATGGCAAGTTCTCTATATCCTCAATTAAAAACCATAGAGAATGTAGTCATTCCCTGTTTCATATCTCTATTAAGCATCAGCGTTCCCCCACTGAGACGCATAATCTGTTTGGAAATCGACAACCCGATGCCACTCCCCTCTTTCTTTGTTGTAAAAAACGGAACAAAAATATGTTGTGCCACCTCTTCAGGAATCACTGGCCCATCATCTGAGACGTCAATGATAACCGCTTCGTTCTCATTGCAGTATGCCCTGACTATGATACGCCCGCCCTTGTCCAAGGCCTGGACGGCATTCTTCAGCAGATTGGTGACCACATGCCCCACAAGACTTTCATCAGCATAAAGGATCAGATCATCGGGTGAGACCGTATTGCTAATAACGATTTCTTTTCCTGGCATTTGCTGTTCTGCCAGACGAACCATCCTCTCCAGAAAGGGTTTTATATAAAACAAGGTAGGCACCGGTGTAGGCACATGCGTGAATTTACGGTAATTTTCCACAAAGGCAACCAGTTCCCGGCTTGTCCTGTGAATAACTTCCAGGCCATTGTGTATTTCACCTTCTGACTTTTGAAGCAATGCCTCACTGAGGGACGTGATCGGCGTCACAGTATTCATGATCTCGTGTGTCAGCACCCGTATCAGTTTAGCCCATGAATCTATCTCATTCTCGTCCAGTTCCGCATTGATGTCATTAACCGTTACCAGCCGCACCTGGCATCCTTTGAGCAAGGTCCGGGAAGAACGGAGTGACAGGTGACATTCTCCGCATTCATTACTGAAAGACACCTGGCTTTTCTCTCCAGGCAAAATATCCCGTATCTGCCGGTAAAGTCCCATATTGATATGTTTCAGTTGGTCAATATGTGTCAAGACAGAAGTACCGGTTAACCTCAACGCGGCTTCATTATACTGCCTCACATTTCCTCTCTCGTCTATCACCAGAATACCGGTATCCACAGAATTGATGATCCGCTCATAATATTTCTCACGTTCCATGGCCTCATTGCGTGTACATTCCATGATTCGCTTGATCCGGTTAAGGGCAAAATTAAGGACCTTGTCTTCATGGGATACCTTGTTTACGGGGAATTGGAATGTATAGTCGAAATTGTCCATGGCATCAAACATGAAAGCCACCTTACGTATATTCCGGCGATAATGACGGTATAAACGTATATATCCGAACACGAACAGAAGGAACATTCCACTAACAGCTGCAATCATCAAGGGACTCATAATCCGTATCTTTTGATTTTATTATACAAGGTCTGGCGTGATATGCCCAAACGAGAAGCGACAACAGACAGATTCCCCTCACATTCCTGAATGGTCCTCTCTATAAGCTGCCGTTCCATCTCCTCCAGAGTCTGCACCTTTTCCAAAGGATCATTTGAGTGGATATCACTGCCCTCAATGTCATCACCGTGAATATGAGGCCCATCAGACAGGATCACCGCTTTCTCGACAGCATGCTCCAGTTCCCTGATATTCCCATACCAGGGCATCTCCTTTAATTTCCGCTCAGCGTCTTCAGCTAAAGACAGGTTTTCCTTGCCATAAATCCCGCCATATTTTTTCAGGAAAAGGCAGGCCAGAGGTACTATATCTCCTTTACGCTGTCTCAAGGGAGGCAGATGCAAATGGATCGTATTGATACGATAGAGCAGATCTTCCCGGAACTCCCCTTTCTGTACCATTTCCTTCAAGTCTTTATTAGTTGCGCAGATCAACCTCACGTCTATCGGTATACGAACAGAACCGCCAACACGCACGATACTCCGTCGCTGGAGAACTGTCAGGAGTTTTGCCTGAAGAGCATAGCACAGATTACCGATCTCATCCAGGAAGAGGGTCCCACCTTCTGCCAGTTCAAACTTCCCCGGACGATCGGTTTTTGCATCTGTAAAAGCTCCCTTCACATATCCGAAGAGTTCACTTTCAAACAAAGTTTCAGTAATCGCACCCATATCAATGGGCAGCATCTTGGCTTTAGAACGACTGGACCAGCGATGTATCTCTTTAGCCAGGACCTCTTTCCCCGTCCCGTTTTCCCCGGTAATCAGGATGTCAGCATCCGTTGGTGCTACCTTCTCCACCATCAGCCTCAACTCCCTCATAGCATTGCTGTCCCCCCAGAACATCCCACCCGGTTCTGATGCCATGACTTTGCGGGTACTCTTGTCCCTGGCTTCTTTCAGCGTCTGGATCAGTTTTTCATTTTCAAAAGGCTTGACGATAAAATCTACTGCCCCTTCCTTGATCCCCTTTACAGCAAGTTGTATATCGGCATACGCTGTAAAAAGTACCACCTGAGTCTGTGGATTCATACGCTTGATCTCTTTCAGCCAGTACAGTCCTTCATTGCCACTATTGATACCACTTGAGAAATTCATGTCAAGCAATACTACATCCGGTTTTCCTTCACGCAATTGAGCAGGAATGAGATTAGGATTACTAATAGGGATAACCGTTTGAAAGGTATCTTCAAGCAAGATGCTTACAGTAGTCAGAATATTTCGGTTATCATCTACGACGAGTAGGGTCCCTTGTTTTGCCATGTTCTATGATTCTATGCCTGCAAATATAATATAAACTCCCGAAATTGCCAAATTTACAGGTGCTTTACAGGCTAATAGTTGCCTGAAAACAGGCTCAAACGACACAGGGGATCATTTACGGCATAGATACTTATGAATCTGTCCCACGGCTTCCCCAGCCCATACCGCATCATACCCCGCATTGACACGGATGAGCTCACGTCCCTTGATCCGGGTACTGAAAATAATCTGATACTCACCTACCGTATACGGTGTAGCCATATTCTTGGCGCTTACGCCAATAATATCAGTCATACTGATTTTCTCCCCATCAACGATCAGGAAATCTCCCTTGACATAGATCAGGATAATACCGGCAGGCTCATTTGCTTTCGAGGCATTGATGATCACGCTATCATCCGGCTCTCCATATTCTGCCACCACCGATTCCAGGGAAGTGAACTTATCAAGCGCACTGCCTGCCTGAGTCCCCTTCGTCTGTTCCCTCTTCTCCTTCTGCTTCAAGAAAAAATAAGCCAGAGGAAGGACCAACAGGAAAAGCAGTATTGCTACTCCGGTATAAAGAGTCAATAACAGAATGGCAATGACTGCAAGGATCATATTTCGTTTCATAAGCATATTATCTATATGGAAAAGTTATAAAAATTTCATTAACGGCTTTCATTCATCGGTTGTAACGAGCTGCAAAAGACAATGCACATTTTGTCAAATCACTTACCTGTGATATGGTCAGTGTATTCAGCCCATGTCCCTCACCCGGGTAGATACGAAGAAGATAAGGTATATCCTTTGCTTTCAACTGTTTCTCCAATTCGTAGGCCTGTTTTACAGGAACAAGTTTATCCGCTCCACCATGGGAGATCAAGACTGGCGGCATCCCCTTATGTATTCTATTGACAGGAGACAAACGGTCCGTGTTGCCATTTGCGAAGATCCGTAACATCAGTTCCCGTTCATGCACCAGATCAGGTTTTACGATTCTGATCAAAGACACGGCAAGAGGAGAAAGGCCCGTACGGAAGAGACCGTTCAGGTCCGTCGGGCCATAATCATCCAGGATAAAGCGGATGCCGGAAGAGTGTGGTTCACTCCCCAACACCAAGGCTAAATGAGCCCCTGCAGAAGTGCCCCATAGCCCCATGCGATGGGCATCAAGATGATATTTCCCCGCATTTCTGGAAATCCAGTCAAGGGCATCCCGGCAGTCACTTAATTCCGTAAGGGCATCCCGTCTTTTCCCGTCAGCCAGCCGGTAATCAATGGATACCACTGCATAATGTGCTCTTAGAAAAGCTTCCAGGAGGGCCTGGCGGTAATCCTTTTCTATCCAGGACTTGTCACCGTGTATCCAACTGCCGCCATGAATATAAACGAGCACCGGCCGACGCGTTACGGTATCCTTTTCCAAAGAGTAAATATCAAGTCGCAGCATACTGTCATCCACCGTTTTATATGGGACATCAGTAATGACCTTCATCCAAGACCCTGGCCGGGTGTTGGCATAAACATTCGTTTTCTCTATCCCCAGGTGAGCACATGATCCAAGACCCATAAGGATGGCGACAAACAGCAAAATTCTGCGTAATGTCATTTTCATAAAAAGATTCTTTTACAATTTAAGTATAAAGATAGCTCATTTATTTTACATCAAAGAATACAAACTCCATCGTTGTCCATTATTTTTTACTTTCAGAAGCAGTTGTCATATATTCTTTGACAACTACCTTCTTAGCTAACTCTCTCTTTCAATATATTATCAACATTCCAGCTTACCATCTGCTTTGAGGTGGAAAAAGCTCAGCTATTTGTTAATGTCAAGAAATAGACTCATGCCATAAATCGGTAAGTGAAAGATGAACCGTTATGAATACAAAAATAGATAATTTTATCAGAATATTCAAATTCATAAAGGTTAAAAAACAGATGAATGCCGATTCACTTGTCCTTTCCACCAATTTAAAGTCTAAAAGGCCATCTATATCTGCTAAAGTCATCAACTCTCAGTGTCCAAATATTTGACAGCAGTGTCCAATATTTGGACATCCATCCTTTTAAGGATTTAATATAACTATCTGATTATAAAAGCCATAGCTACTTTGGCACGTCTATTGCCCTGTCTATAGCAACAAGAAATAAAAATGAAGCATCTACTGGATTTAAAATCTTACCTGGTATTCCTCAGCCGGAACAAGACCTACACACTGATCAATGTATTTGGACTATCGTTCAGTTTGATGTTCGTCATTCTTATCACCGTCTACACTACTCAAGAATATACCATAGACCAAATGCATTCCAAAGCAGACCGTATTTTCTCTTTAGGATGCAAGATCAAAGAAAATGGGACCACGCAGGAATTGGATGGCGCACCTTGGAAGATCCAGCACTATTTGAAAGACCGTTATCCGGAAATAGAGAAAACCTGCGCCATAAGCACAGCGAAAGCCATCGTCAATCTCCCTACTGGAGAGCAAACAGAAACCACTTTCCTGTTCACTGATCCCACCTTCTACCAGTTGTTTGACTTTCAACTGACAGAAGGTGACCGTAATCATGTACTCGATAAACTTAACAGTGCAGTACTTACGGAAGATTATGCAAGGAAGGTCTTCGGCAAGAAAGATCCACTCGGCAAAGTAATCACCTATAATGATTCCATTCACCTTGTAGTAACAGGTATCGCTAAGAAGATGACAGGTTCATCAATCGGCAATCAGGACATTATTGCCAGATATGAGAATATGGAGAACCTCAATCCCACCTGCACGGATGCCAACATGTCAAATGCTTTCGGAGGAGAAGTGTTTATTCTCACTAAGCCACATACACATCTGGAATCAAAGATACAGGATATGGATCGATATTTCAGGCATTTTTACTGGATCTACAGGTTACCCGGTGCAAAAGCCCATGTAATACTCACCCCCTTCAGTCACCTGTATTTTTCAAAAACTGACAATTCAGGAGATACACTTCGCGGGAACAAGATGCTGGTTAACATTCTTTTCTCTGTAGGACTGGTGATCCTGCTCTTCTCCGTCATCAATTACATCAACCTCACGATCGCTCAATCCGGCAACCGTGCACGAGAGATGGCCACACGAAGGCTCTTAGGCAGTCAGAAGAAAGACATTGCGATAAGACTGATCTCAGAGAGCATCCTGCTCTGTTCCATTTCTATGATCATCGGCGTATTACTTGCTCTTGTCGGCGCACCATACACATCAAACCTACTGAACACGAAACTGTATATGAGCCGCCTGTTCCAGCCCATCCACATCCTTGAGTTGCTCCTATGCGTGCTGATCATAGGGATTCTCTCAGGCATCATCCCTGCATTTTTCATTTCCAGGGCAAAGCCTATAGAGGTAGTACGTGGAACATTCCGGCACCAGACAAAGATGATTTTCAGCAAGTTCATGATTATCCTGCAAAGCACAATAACCATAGTGCTGACGGGCGTCTCCCTCACGATGATACTGCAAGTGAACCATTTGACGAAAGCTCCACTGGGGTACCGGAAAGATAACATTATCGGAATTGACAATCCAGGAGCAGACAGTGCTCATATCGCCCAGTTCCTCCATGCCGTGAGAAATCTCCCCCACATCAGGAACATCTCCGCCTGCAACGGCTATCCATTGAACCGAGGGAGCAACAGCACCATAATCTATAAAGGCAAAGCCATCAGTTTCCAGATTTTCTCGGTAGACCGGCAGTTCATGAATATCTTAGGCATCCACGTGGAAAAGAAATACCCTCTTAATGAGCAACAAGGATGCTATATTAACCATCAGGCCTACCAGGAGCTAAGGCTGAAACCCGGCATCCATGAGATCAGTTTTTACCCAAACATGAAACTAGGTATATGTGGTATTCTCATGGATTTCCATATCGGAGATATTACATCCGGGCAGTATCCCGTACTTATCTACGTCAATAAGAAACTGGCTCATCCCCGGAATTTCATTATCCAGGTCACCGGTAATCCCAAGGAAGCCTACAGAGAAGTACAGAAGGCTTACAAGGAAACATTCCATCTTGACCTGGACACGGATCATCCCTTTATAGATCAGCAAATTGAAAAGGTATTTGACCAGCAAGTACGAATGTCAAAAACGATTCCCCTTTTTGCGGGAATAGCAATACTGATCTCCCTATTGGGACTAATAGCTATGAGCTCCTACTTCATCCAGCAGCGCAACAAGGAAATTGCCGTGCGCAAAGTATTTGGAAGCTACAGCCATCAGATAATGATCCACCTGATACGCACATTCCTCTCCTACGTACTGATCGCTTTCGTCCTGTCTGTTCCGGTAACCAGGTATTTCATGAGCCGCTGGCTGTCGGGTTACAATTACCGTATCTCTCTCAGTCCGTGGATTTTTCTTGTCTCCGGTCTGTTCTGTATCATCATATCAATAGGCGCAATACTTATACAAAGTTACAGGGCATCACATGAAAATCCAGTCATTCACATTCAAGAGAACTAAAGGGATCAAATCTGCAGGAGACGAAGAAATGGCCTATCAACCCAGTTGCCACAGACAGTAGAAGCTCCCAGAAAAAGGCAAATAAACTCCATTATGATGATAAAAGTAGAAAATCTTTGCAAATCATTCCGAACGGAAGATGTAGAAACCATAGCATTGAACAAGGTTTCATTTGAAGTGAAAGCCGGCGAGTTCGTTGCCATCATGGGTCCGTCAGGATGCGGGAAATCCACACTGCTGAACATTCTCGGATTGCTCGACAACCCCACCAGCGGCAAATACTGGTTAGACGGCAAAGAGGTACAGGCGCTGAAAGAAAAAGACCGTACTAATATACGAAAAGGGCAGATCGGTTTCATCTTCCAGAGCTTCAATCTGATCGATGAGTTGAATGTGGAAGAAAACATCGAGCTCCCTCTGACCTATCTGAACATAAAGTCTTCAGAGCGCAAGGAGCGTATAAAGGCGATCATGAAAAGGATGAACATCAGTCACCGGACCAAGCATTTTCCACATCAGTTGAGTGGCGGTCAGCAGCAGCGTGTCGCCATAGCCCGCGCCGTGGTATTCCATCCGAGGATAATACTGGCCGATGAGCCGACAGGTAATCTGGACTCCAAAAACGGAGCCGAAGTGATGCGGATGCTCACGGAGCTGAACCAGGACGGGACCACGATCGTCATGGTCACCCATAATGACCATGATGCCGCCATCGCCCATCGCATCATCCATCTCTTTGACGGACGGATCGTAGAAGAATAAACAACGGGTGGATATTCCTGTCTTCTTCCTTTCATGATCAGGCTATTCCCGTTTGATCCACCAATAAAGGCTTTCCATTCCAACTCTAAATTAATTTACAGATATGATTTATCGCTTGCAGTATTCAAGAATGTATCCACTTAGAAGCAAACTCAAGAGTTTGTACCTATTTTTAATCGTGTCAACGATCTGTCTGCCCCTGACAGCGCAGAATCAGATTATCGGAAAGGTGATCACTTCCGACAAAGACTCAGTAGTCTATAATGTCAACGTGAAATACCCCGGCACGGGAAGACAAACCAACGGTACGTTTTATTCTTCCGGATTCGAGATCCCGGTAGATTCTATCGGCACCGTATCCATAACCGTCTCTTCCCTGAGTTATCATCCTGCACAGTATACGTTTCACCTCCAATCAGGAGACAACAGGCTGCCAGACATCATACTTGACAAAAATGCCATTCAACTTCATGAAGTACAGGTAAGAGCCAAGAAGATCAACATCGAACGGAAAGGAGCCGATTTCACCATCCGCAATATTCAAGGCACCCATCTGGGAGAGGCGGGCACACTCATGGACATGCTGGAATGGACACCTGGAGTATTAGTAACGCATATCGGTGACGAAGATCACATCTCTGTCATTGGAAAAGGTTCTCCGGAGATTTACATCAACAATCGGAAAATCAAAGATTATTCCGAATTAAGAGGCCTGCGTTCTGAAGATGTCAGCCGTATAGAAATCATCCGCGATCCCGATGCCAGTTATAAGATCGGCACGACTTCAGCCATACGCATCTACCTGAAACAGTCACTGAAGGACCACCTGGGAGGATCCTTAACCAACTCGCTCAGGGTTTTCAGAAAGACAAGCGATTATCCGCGTCTCGAATTGAACGGCAAGTCCGGGATCATATCCGGAAACGTATCCGTTTCATACGGTCACGGAAAAGGCCTGGCATACGATCCGGCAGGAACAGTGATTACTCATGGAGATAATGACCTTTTCACGAAAAAATCTGACGGATATTATAATTGGTTATATAACAGATATGACCTGTTTGCAGGCTTGAACTTCGCCTTGTCTAAAAAGAGCAACTATGGCATCCAATATAGCGGGGACTTCTCAAAAGAACATAGATACCAATTCCGCACCCAGCAGATTGACGATAATGGGAACCAGTGGAATAAGATGATGAACGACTGGACCCATACAAATAACAAACTCCATAGTATATCTACCTTTTATTCCTGGACCCAAAATGAGAATAACACCCTGACACTGGTAGCCGATTATGCTACACGAAGAAATAGATCAAGCAACAATATTCTTGAGAAGAATCTGATAACAGAATATGTGGATTCTACTTACAAATATACACCCATCAACTATGATATTTATACCTTTAACGGAGATTACTCCTTTACCGTAAAGAAGAAAAACAAATTAAGCATGGGTATAGAACTTGGAGACACCAAGAATAAATCAGATGTGACGACAAACACCATTCCGCAATTGATCAATCGCAAGAACTTCTGGTTAGACTCATACGCAAGTTACCGAAGGAAACTGGGGAAATACGGAATCTATGCTGGATTACGTTACGAATACGATTATACAGATACGAAATTGAATGATAACGGAACGAAGAACGGTTTGAAAAAGATCTATTCCGATTTCTTCCCATCCGCTACCTTATACTATAATCCCAATCAAAAACAGTCCTATTCACTCGGCTTTCAAACAGGAATGAGCCGTCCGTCATTCAGTGATTTAAGTCCGATCGTCTTCTATGATGACTCCTTACACTATTTTACAGGAAACCCATTACTGAAACCTGCCTTTTATCGTCAAGTCTCCTTAACCGCTAATCTGGGGGCATTCAGTATCAACACATTTTATGTATATGAGAAAGATACCCAGGCAAGTATCTTAGCACACCCCGAAGACAATTCGAATATCATTGTAACCAAGCCTGAAAATATAGACCATTCAAGTTTTCTGTCTTTTTCTGTTGACTATGCCTTAAACACCAATAAAGTAAGTTTATATACATCAGGAGCCGTAAGAACCTCGTTTATTAAGTACCCCTATTTGGGTAAGATAAAATCGTTCGATCAAACGTGGACACAACTGTCAGCGACTCTGAATTATAATTTCTATAAGACATTTAGTATCTTTTCCAGTCTTTATTACTGCAGTCCCTGTGCTGTCAATCTTGAAAAGATGGGATACCTTTTATCCGCCAATGCCGGTATATCCGGTAATTTCTTCAAGAAGAAACTCTATATTTCCATCCAGGGGAACGACTTCTTCAGGCGGAGTGTTACCCCCTATATAGAAAGTTACTATGGAGATATATACAGTTGGCGACGGAACAAGTATGATACCCGAGGCGTCATCCTTACCCTGCGTTATACCTTTAATTCTATAAAATCACCATTCAGGAGCAGAAGCGGGAACAGGAAAATACTGAACCGGACCAACTGAACCAGGACGAGACCACGATCGTCATGGTCACCCGCAATGACCATGATGACACCATCACCCGCCACATCATTTCCCCCCTTAACAGACAGATCGTGGAAGAATAAAGCCATCCCCCCCTTCAGCGATCATAGTCATTAATTACCTGTATGGTACATAGAGATGGTCCCGATGGTGCATAGAGAAGGTCTCTATGCACCATCGGGGTGATTTATGCCTATCCTCATCAGAAAAGACAGCCATAGACTTTATGATTCCATACCATCTTCAGGTCCCATAAAGATCTATTCCGACCTTCTGGTCACAGGAGCAATTGCAGCCCTCAGAGGATTACGCAAGTCCTGTAATTTCTCCTTTACGGCCAGTTGCCATTCCGGGAAAGTCTTGATGTCATAATCACTCCACGCCGAGCCAAACAGATAAGAATAGCGTTTACCTGCATAATTCTTGATGATCCCCAAGGCATGCTTCCCGTCATTTTCGACAAAAGTACGATCCACCCCATGAGGGAACAAGGCTGCCACATAAATGGAAGAGCCACATTGTGTCGGATCCTGTGTCGGGTCAGCATAACATACATAATCCTTATCCATTGCGATATTCACCCCCTTCTGCAAAAGTCCTTCCGGAGTATGGAGGACGACCCCGGAAACGAAAGATAACGGTCTTTGCAGATGATCATACCATACCGTAATACGATTAAAATGTGTCCCCTTATCCAGACTGATTATCCGATGCTCCACAACTCCATCCGCATTCGGAGGAAAGTTCAGCAATACCGTAAAGCGTAATGGACCATTATCAAGAATCTTGTAAGTCTGGTAGCAATACGGATAAATGATCTTTCCATCTTCATCCAGCAGTGCCGGCGTTCCGCAACCTAATGTCGGACCAACAGCATAAACGTCCATGCCATTGCCATGGTCAAGATGAAAGGAAGTAGCCAGGTCTACCGAATCAGCTTGCAGATCTAGTCCCCTTTTTTTCAAAGAATCTTCCTGTATATTCCCTGCGGCATCCTTTAAATACCTGCTGTCCAGGATAAAGTCAGGCGTGTTCTTCACCCAAATATCAATACCATAGGATTTCTCCCCCGTACGGGCAAGAGCCGGGCCGTACACCCGGTAAGCCCCCTTGTCATTCTCCCAGGCAATATCATCCTTCCGGATGGGATACACCTTGCCATGGACAGAACAGGGCATCGGCCCGGGAACGCCCCGCTGAGCAGTAAAATATACGGTAGTATGAGGCCTTGCACTGACATAGAGCAAGACCTTGCCATCATAAGTAATCTGATAAGCGACCTTCTGTCCATAAGGATTCCGGATGATGAAAGGATCCGAAGGCTTCAAAAGCATTCCCTCCCTCAGCATATCCACATTTATCTCCGCGACCTCACTCCTCTGAAGATTACCGGAATTCGTAAATTTTATTCGTATCTCCCGGGCGCTGACCGTCATAGCACAGACACCCAATGAAAGAAACAGCAACATCAACAAGAACCTTTTCCTAACCATAGTCACATCATTTTATTTTTAACAAGGCAAAGATAATCAATTTTACAGAGATGACTCCAAAGACCTTCCCTTTTTCGTTCTACTTTCCAACAGGCCAAAAGGCTTACCTCCCGGAATTGTTGATTTTCCACAGCACAATCCGATTATTTTACGTACCTTTGTAACTAACAGGAAAACCATTATGGAAGAAAACGGAGACTTGAGAACGGCATGGGAATTTATAGAGCATACCGGGAAAAGTGTCTTCCTCACCGGCAAGGCAGGAACAGGGAAGACGACCTTTCTGAAAACCCTACGCAAGAGATCGACGAAACGGATGATCGTTGTTGCCCCTACCGGTGTAGCCGCTATCAACGCAGAAGGGATGACCATCCATTCATTCTTCCAGCTTCCCCCCTCACCCTTCATTCCACAGGCAACATTCAAGAATCATTTTGAATACAGCAAGGAAAAGCGCAATATCATGCGGACACTGGATCTGCTGGTCATTGATGAGATCAGCATGGTCCGCTGTGATCTTTTAGATGCCATTGACCATGTCATGCGAAAATTCCGGGAGCACGACAAACCATTCGGAGGTGTGCAACTGCTGATGATCGGAGATTTGCAGCAGCTCACCCCCGTAGTAACCCCTGAAGAGATCGAAATCTTGAAATCGTATTATAACACCCCCTATTTCTTCGGTTCCAAAGCATTGCAAAGTACAGGGTTCGTCACCATAGAGCTCCATCATGTCTATCGCCAACAGGACGAGAAGTTTATCCGTATCCTGAATCATATCCGCGACGGGCAACCAGCGAAAGAAGACCTTGCACTCCTGAACAGCCGATATGACCCTGCATTTCATCCCAAAGCGGAAGAAGGCTATATCCGCCTGACCACCCATAACCGTTCCGCAGACAATTATAATGGCAGCGAACTGGAAAAGCTCACGGCCCCACCTTATACCTACCAGGCCCGAATCAAAGGTACCTTTCCCGAATACAGTTATCCCACAGGAGTAGAACTGACTTTAAAGACCGGCGCCCAGGTGATGTTCGTAAAGAATGATCCGTCAGAGGAAAAGCGCTTCTATAACGGCCGCATCGGAAGGGTCATCCGTCTGAGTAAAGACCTGGTCCAGGTACAATGCCAGGGAGATGATGAGCCGATCGATGTCAAACCCGAAACCTGGGAAAACGATAAATATATCATCAATCCGGAAACGAAAGTCATCGAGCCCGAAGTACAAGGCACTTTCGAACAGTTCCCCCTCCGCCTGGCCTGGGCCATCACCATCCACAAGAGTCAGGGGCTGACCTTCGAGCATGCCATCATTGACGCACGGTTCTCCTTTGCCTCCGGCCAGGTATATGTCGCCCTGAGCCGTTGCAAGTCCCTGGAAGGACTGGTGCTGGCTTCTTCCATTTCAACTTCAAGCGTGATAAGGGATCAACGCGTGGACTCCTTTATTCAAAAGCAGGCAGATGAGACGGCGGCGAGCATCCAGCAACTGCCGACGCTGAAAGAAGAGTACTTCAGAGACCAACTCATGGAACTCTTCAATTTTAACGAACTCACCCAGGAGACCAACAGTATGTTGCGCCTGATGGCAGAATCCTTCAGAAGATACTCACGACTCCTCAATGCCTACCAACTCCTCCATTTACAACTTTCCCAAAAGATTGTGCCCACAGCCCGGAAATGGATAACAGTCATTGCAGCAATGGAGGTCCCAGCCCTTCACGAAGAGGAATTTCAGGAACGGGTAAAACGCAGCGCAGGGTATTTTCTGGAAGAGCTCCGGAAGGCCTTCGGGACAACACTCCTGATCTCCAAGGAAATCAACACCGACAACAAGACGGCAAAGAAACGGATGGAGAACGACCTCTCCGCCTTGTCCCAGACCTACCACATCGAAATTTATCTCTTGGCCCACATCGCCGCAAAAGGATTCTCGACAGCCAATTATCAGAAGTTCAAACAGGAAGGTATCCTATCCACGCTCGAAGGCAGCAGCCCGGCCAGGAAAAGGAAAGAGACAAAAAGCAAACCCAAGAGGGAAGATACACGGACGGTAACTCTCAAAATGCTCCAGGCAGGAAAGAAGCCACAAGAGGTAGCCGTAGTCCGCCATCTGACCCTTGCGACCATCCAGGCCCATATTGCAGCACTGATAGAGAAAAAGCTCTTAGCCCCTGAGGGGTGGCTCAGTGACGAGACACTGGCAGATGTCCGGCAAGCCCAGGAGAAATCGAATGGTGGCGGACTCTCTGCCATCAGAGAGAACTGCAAATTCGGCATCACCTATAACCAACTCGAACTGGCCATGGTCATTCTGAAACGATTGAAAGACAAAAAGCAAGGATAATAAAAAAGATGCCCTCCAAGCCGGAGGACACCTCTTATCAAACAAAATCACCTGAATCGGAGATACCCATCAGAAAATTCAAAAACGATAGACAACAAAGGATTCAGCCGGTATTTTTACGGTCAGTACATTATTACCGGTGGCCTCAACCACAGAAGTTACCGGGACGACAACATCCGGATGGTTCAACGTATTCTCTGCCTGTAGATTATCACTATGTAAAATAGTCATTTTTCCAGTATTCAAACGCTTTAAACCCTGAAAGACAATAGTAATTGGTTGTTCCGTCTTACCTGTATTAACTACTTTTACGATATAGTTTTTACTCGGCCGGTCATAGCAAGCAGTAGCATAAAGTCCATCAGCACCTTCCACAGGACGATCCTTTTCCGTAAGGCGCAGCACATCCGTACCCTTATTCGTTCCATACATCATCTGCACATACCAGTTGACTGTCCTCAGACTCTTCAGATTATCAAACCAGATCAGGTCCGGTTTCCACTGCCAGCCCTTTACGTGAGCGAACAGAGGCGCATACGTACTCTGATAGACCACATCCGCATTACGCTCCAGCCCCGTCATGAAAGCCGCTTCAGAAAGCGCAGCCTCCCAGTTGTTACGCTCCCCCTTACCATGCGCAGCATACTCGCCGGCAAAGACCTTCGGTCCTTTACGAGGATATTGATCATACCTGTTGGCATTTGCCAGGAACCATTTCGGGCTCATATAGTAATGCTCATCCACGAGGTCCACTCCCAGCCTGCGCATCTGATCCCATCCATAGTCAAATTCTTTTCCAGAAGCGTATGGGCCTGCCGAGCCACAAATCTTTATATCCGGATATTCAGCACGGATCTGTTTCACGAATGCAGCCAGCCTTACCGGATAAAGAGATCCCCACTGCTCATTTCCGATCGCGATCTCCTTCAGGTGGAAAGGCTGAGGATGTCCCATATCAGCACGCAATTTCCCCCACCTGGTATTAACTCCTCCATTGGCAAACTGGATCAGGTCAAGGGCATCATCAATATAAGGCTGAAGGTTCTGGAGGCTGACATGTGCCTGATCATCCGTATCCTTATTTTGAAACTGACAAGCCATGCCACAATTCAATACCGGCAATGGAGAAGCACCGATATATTCACTTAAAAGAAAATATTCATAAAAGCCCAGTCCATAGCTCTGATAATAATTCGGATACAAACGATAAGGGAACGTATAATTCCAGCGATTCTCATTCAACGGACGATTCTCCACCGGTCCCACACTGTTTTTCCACTGATAGCGTGTAGCCAGATCCGTTCCCTCCACGATGCAACCGCCGGGAAAGCGGAACACCCCCGGATGAAGATCCTTCAGGTCCTGAACGAGATCAGCCCTCAACCCATGCCAGTTGTCAGCCGGAAACAGAGACACCTGGTCAAGGTCTATCCCCTCTTTGCTCTCCAGAAAGATACGCAGGAAAGCATCTGCATCCGTCCTATCAGACTTCAATCGAGCCGAATATTTTTTCCATTGATTATCCGTCACCGTAAGATGCTGGCAGGCGATGATCTTATCATCTGAACCCACCAGTTCCACCCGGAATTTTGCCACTTTTCCTTGAAGATCATTCAGGCGGGCATAGACACTGAAATCATAGTCCATGCCCCTCTTCAGTCCCATGCCGAAATAGCCATGGTTCTCTATGCCCGTAGATTTCTGGTCATGGCCAGCATCCAGCAAGGTCACATAATGCGGATTACGGTCAAAAGCCGGTTTCAGGTCATTGACAGACACCTTGCCAAAAGTATTCCATCCCATCAGATGCTGGGGGAATTCAAAAGAACGGTTCTCCACCAAGTCAGCATACAGTCCACCGTCAGCACCAAAGTTGATGTCTTCGAAAAAGACACCATACATCGTCGGTTGAATCTTTGCAACAGGTTTTGAGGTCCGGACCGTAAAGACATGCTGGGCAGCAAGGCCCGACACAGACATGCAGGCAAGACAGAATGCCACAGTCCTTAAAAGATGATGATTGCTCATTTAGTATTTAGTTTTAAATTAATCCTTCACGCCAGCAAGAGGGAAAGAGTCCATCGACAGGTCCCTCCTAATTCCGTTTCACTCCATTCACGTACAAAGATAAAAAAATCCACCCGTAATCAGGTGGATTTTAAAAGGTAACTGGTGGACAAAATGTCCCAAAAGCCAGTATGATCAGTTCTCCGGTGTCAAGATAAAAGAGAAATCACGGTTCTGATAAGGTACCAGATACGGTTTCAGAGGCCACGCTCCCCAGCTGTTCGTTCCTCCTACACCCTGCTGAACACCATCGATACAAAGTTCAGTAAACTTAGACAGAGGAACCTGGTAGCTATGGCGCTGGTGTTTCTCCATACCCTCATCCAGATCATCAATATTATAATGCAGAGCACTGGCATCAAAGAGCCGTCCGTCAACGCCGAAGATCTTCAGGCCCTTTTGAGCCCCGTTCAGCTGCTTCC
Source organism: Segatella asaccharophila (assembly GCF_054687055.1). Taxonomy (NCBI): domain Bacteria; kingdom Pseudomonadati; phylum Bacteroidota; class Bacteroidia; order Bacteroidales; family Prevotellaceae; genus Segatella; species Segatella asaccharophila. The sequence goes on from NZ_BAACAN010000012.1 coordinate 42,715, forward strand.
AATAGCGAATATCCGATTTTGTACCTGTTTCCTGAGGCCGGATATAAGGATAGAACTGTTCGTCAGCCGTCTGGCGATAGATGCCCACCCTCATGCAATCCTTACGATCACTATAGTTTTCAATCGGTCCGCGGCCATAATATTCAGACTGGTCCATATTGTAAGGCATATCCATGACCATTCCAAACCTGAACATGTCCGGTTCCTTAGCAGAAAGATCCGCCGTCATCTTCTCATTCACCAGCATGGTACCCGCAGGAGAGATCTTATAAGTAAGGGTCAGGTGAGCTTTCACCGTAGGCATTTCATACTGTGCAGTCACTTCCATACCCTTTCCGAAACTTGCATCTTTCATCTTCTGAACCGTCAGGGAAGAAAGATTCATTTCCGGATGGTGCCAAGGGGCAAAAAGTTTCTGCAATCCAGCTCCGAGGTCATTATCCGTCACAGCACGCCAGAAATTAGGTTTCAGGCTTCCACCTTCACCCAGATAGTCCACCCCGTCAACACTATATTTCTTGAGGAAACCCGTTGTCTTGTCAAAGCTGATCACCACGTTATTATCCGATAAGGTAAGATCCGTCTTGTCTTTCTTATCTATGCCGATTTTCCCCTTCTTATCAGGAGTCACCGTCAGGAATGTCGTAGCCGCCTTCACAGGAAGTTGAGCATACGCTATAGTCTGGCCGGCAGCCATCAGAGGCTCAGCAGTTTTCAGTTGGAAATCGATATTCAAGAACACTTCATTACCTTCCACCGGTCCGTATGGCAAAGTAAACTCCTTTGTCTGTCCCGGAGCGACATCAAGATTATCGACCTCACCACTTTTAATAGTCTTTCCGTCATTGACCAGACTCCAGACCAGTCTATCATTACTCAGGTCACGGAAGAAGTTCTCGTTCCTAACCGAAATCTTACCTTGAGAGAGATCAACCGGCGCAGCCCAGATATTCTGATACTGGTAAGCCACCTCGTACGCATGAGGATTCAACTGACGATCCGGGCCGATAATACCATTACAATTAAAATTATTATCCGAAGGATCATAACTGTTATAATCACCACCGTAAGTATATTCCGTCTTTACCGAAAAGTCCTTCGTCAGGTTTTCATAATCAGAGAGTGTCCTGCTGGCGTCAAAATGCGGATGACGGTGCAATCCCTGGTCCACGAAATCCCAGATGAATCCACCTTGGAAGATCGGGTATTTACGGATCAATTTCCAGTATTCAGCGAAGTTACCACCAGAGTTGCCCATGGAATGATTATATTCACACTGAATCAGCGGTTTAGGCGAATTTGGATCCAAAGCATATTTTTCACAGAGATCCACCGGATAATACATCGGGCAGAAGATATCAGTAGCCCCCTTCAGGCCAGCCTGCTCATACTGTATAGGCCGATACGGATCCTGCTGCCGGATCCAATCATAGGCAGCGACGAAATTAGGTCCATACTTTGTCTCATTGCCAAGGCTCCAGATGATCACGCTCGGGTGATTGAAGTTCATGCAGACATTATGCTGATTACGCTGCAGGATCTGTTTGGCAAACATCGGTTTTCCAGACATGGCATCATCACCATATCCGAATCCATGACTTTCCTGATTAGCCTCAGCAACCACATAAATACCATATCGATCACACAGATCATACCAGTAAGGATCGTCCGGATAGTGACTCGTACGAACCGCATTGATATTCAGCCGCTTCATGATCTTGATATCCTGAAGCATCCGAGCATGAGTTACGACATAACCACCATCAGGATCCATCTCATGACGGTCAGCGCCCTTAATCAGGATCGGCTTACCATTTACTAATACCTGGCGGTTTCTAATCTCAACCGAACGGAAGCCCACCTTAAGGGAAAGGGTCTCATAAGCATGGTTATTCTTCACTGACGGAAGAGCATCAGCCACGAGCGTATACAGATAAGGAGTCTCTGCCGACCACAGATGAGGCTGACTAAGATTCAAAGTAGTTCTGGCCAGTCCATTTTTGACGCCGGTAACAACTTGATTGGCAACCTGTTTGCCGGTAGCATCAAAGAGTTTGAAGTCTGCCGTATTGCAGCCTTTCAGCAAAGCCTGGATATTCAGGACCCCATCCGTATAATGATTGGTCAGATTCTGAAGTACCCGTATGTCCGTCATCTGATGATCCCTGTTGCGAGTAAACAGATAACTGTCACGGGCCACACCGCTCAGGCGCCAGAAATCCTGGTCTTCGTCATAACTCCCGTCACACCAGCGAGACACCTGGAAAGCGAAAAGATTATCCCCCTTTTTCAGATAAGGGGTCACATCAAACTCAGCCTGGGCCTTGGAATCCTCCGTATAGCCTACGAAGTGCCCGTTGACCCACAGATGGATATTCGAAGTGACAGATCCGAAATGAGCGATCACCTGTTTGCCGTTCCAACTGTCAGGGATAGAAATGATCCGGCGATAGCTTCCCACATGATTATCCTTGATAGGAATCTCCGGCGGATTATTCTTAAAATGCCCCCGCCAGGCAAAACCAATGTTCACATACTCCGGATCACCATAGCCGTTCAGTTCCCATATTCCGGGAACAGGCATCGTTTTCCACGAAGAATCATCATAACCAATCTTGTAAAAATCCACCGGGCGCTGGTCCAAGTTAGCCACCCAATTGAATTTCCACGTTCCATTCAGGCTTAACGTATCCCCATTCTCTATCCGGAATGCCGTATGCATAGGATAGCGATTGATTTCATTCACCTGAAGGTCATGCCATTCCGGAAAGATCACGGGATCAGTCTTTTCCTTAGGCTGTCCCTTCTTCACATTAACGGCCAAGGCCGGCGCCGCCACCAACAAAGATGCCGCCACCAGTAAACACAGATTTCTTTTTGTCATAGTATTTATTATTAGCAATATATCGTGCATACTCACAAGAAGCGAGGAGAAACGCACCCACGCCGAAATCCGACTGTGAGTGCTGGTCAATGGACTGTCCAGGAATAGCCCGGTCACCAATGGGTTGCACATAACCGACACTCCCGTCCTTTTGCAGAGCCTTTTCCGAAAGGTATCTCCAGGATCGTTTGATTACCGGTTTAAAAGCCGATTTCTCCAGAATGCCATGATTGATCCCCCAGAGGATCCCGTATGTAAAAAGAGCCGTACCACTGGTCTCCGGTCCCGGAGCCTGTGCCGGATCCATCAAAGACCGCGTCCAATACCCCTCTTTCTGCTGCAAGCGAGCCACAGCGTAAGCCAGACGGACAAACTTCTTCACGAAGAAAGAATAATACCTGCAATTTTCCGGCATATCCTGCAGTACCCGTGCCAGTCCGGCCAAGACCCATCCGTCACCGCGGGCCCAGAAATCCTTCTCCCCCGAAAGAGTCCGGTGAGCAGGATAGACATAACGCGCGTCACGATAATAAAGTCCAGTCTTTTTGTCGAGCATGATGCTGTCACTATAACGGACATTCTCATAGAGTTTATCCAGATACTTCTCTTCTCCGGTCAGCCTGTACATTTTTGTCATCACCGGCATCACCATATATAAAGCATCAGCCCACCACCAGTAGTCATCCGCCCCGGAATCAGCCTCATAGCCCATAACTTCCTTTGCACGTGCGATTTTTATGGGATCAGGAGCGATCTGGTACAAGTCCAGATAAGTCTGGAAGCACACCTGCCAGTCACCGAAAAGGACATGCTGCTGGTCTTCTCCATATTTCTTATAAACCCACCTGGAAGCATCTTTTTCGCTTGCACCCTCCCAGTGATTATATTCAGCCCAGTTTTCAGAATATTGCAGCCACCGAGGATTTTTCAACAGTTGATAAGCCGCCATATTCCCGGTATGATAGACCGCGACATCCCAAAAAGCATGAGTCTGAGGCCTGTGATTCATCTGCCAGTAATTATTTACCCTATTAATAATGCTCTCCACATGCTGCAATGATTCAGCCTCAACAGAGTAAAGAGGCAGGAGACACCACATCAGGACAGCATATATTATTCTATTTATCATTTGTTCATATCAAATTCAAGGGAAACATACAAAATGTTCCCCAAAGTTACTCATTCTTGAACAGAAATCAGAATAAAAAATCACAAATTTTCATTCAAGGCATTTATTTTCATTTTTCATTACCATTTGTCCGGAGTCTCAATCTGATCTTTCCATAAATGATCCTTAGGAAAAGGATGACCACCCCACGCCTTCACCTGAGTCCAGGGCTGTGGAGCATCTGTCCAGAAAGGATCATCAGCAGGAAGACCCAGAGGCATAAAAATCAGAGAAGCCATATATTCACTGCCATTATTCGTATACCAGTCAGCCACATCCGGTTGGTGACCACAAAAGCCGATATTCAAAAATCCCTTCTCATTATAATTGTCATAATGGTCCCACATCCTGTGCATGACCTTGGTGAGTGCTGCACGAACCTGTCCATTGGTCAGTTCCTCCGGGAGTTTCCTATACCACGCCAGAAGAGCCAAGGGCTGCATGGCAGCATCACGATAAGGGATGCTCCGTCCGAAAACCGGGAAAGTTCCCTCGGGAGAGATAAAACGTTCCAGGATGATCGCATACTTCTGAGCCCGTTTTAGTTCCCGGTCATAATATTTCTGGTAGTCCAGACGCGTATTTGCCTTCGCATCCATCATCGCCTGCAGCGTCTCCAAGTACATCGGGTGAAAGACATAACTGCTATAATAATTAAACGTAAAGTAAGGACCATCCGCATACCAGCCATCGCCGGCATACCACTCCTCGACTTTACGGCAAGCTATATTTACCCGGAACTGGTCATAATCCCCTCCAGCCTTAGCCATGAAGCTCTCGATAGTAGAAGAGAACAAGAGCCAGTTGGTATAGGGAGGATCAATCTTCCGAAGTTTGCGGAATTCCATAAAGTAACGTTGTTTTGTAACCGAATCCAAAGGCATCCATAAAGTATGATAAGCACGAAGAAAACTCTCTGCGATATAAGCTGCATCTACCAAGTTCTGGCCTCCGATACCCCAGCAGAGATAATCCGGACTCTTGGGGTCCACAGCATTCTTATAGCTCTGCAAGGCCCATTCCCGTAATTGTCTGCGCTGTTTTCCTTCCGCCGTAAGATCATCAGGGAGAGAAAGCCATGGAGCAATGCCAGCCATGAGACGTCCGAAACATTCCATGTAAGCCACCTTTTTATTACGGCTATCAAAACTCGGACTGAACTCCATCTGCATATTTTTCTGGAGTGTACCATGAGCCATATTCTCCAAAACCGGCCGGGCCATTTTCCATGCCTGTGCGCACCAGTATTCCCTATCGGTCTGTTGAATTCTTTTTTTTGCAGAAACCGTTTGAAACGGTAACATCATCGCCAGAACAACTACTAAATATCCGATAATTTTCTTCATAAAACTTTTAAGTGATTAAATAAAAAGATAAATATTACTCTATAAATAAGTTAAATAACATGAATGTAAATCATCTTAGACGAGGGGATAGTGGTATAACCATCAGATTATACCACTAAGAACAAAGATTCTTTTTAATCCCCTACTCACAGGGATCACCCGCAACTGTCGGCCAGCCCGGATTCTGATAGATCGGAGAATCCTTAATCGTCTTGCCATCATCAGAGGTATTCAAGAAATTCTGTACGGCAATGGGATTCAGATAATGAGCCTGATAGAAGAAGAATCCATTATAATACAGATTATTGATTGTTGTAATCTGATTTGGACGCAGATACTCACTTAATGAAGGAGAAGAGACATTATCTTTACTTTGATCCGTCTGATCATACAACAAATTATTGCCAAAGAGGCTTTTCATTGGTCCAAATATTTTAGCGCCTTCCAACTGAAAGCCTTTTAATTGATCTAAGGAACACCAACGGTACAGATCATCTTTTCTAAAACCTTCCCCAATAAACTCACAACGCCGCTCCCTGCGAATATTATACAAGGTAGGGTCAACTAATTTGCCATGAGAGTATGCTCCCCAATCATTCTCAGCCTCTTTCTGCATATCTGTAGCCGCAATTGTTTTATTATAATCAGGATCCACGCCAGCTCTGGTTCTCAGAGCTCTCCAATAAGCATCAGCCTTGGCATCAATCCGGCCATTCAGTTCATATTCAGCCTCAATATAATTCAAGTAAGCCTCTGCAGCGCGATAGACGACAAAGGCCGTTTGATCCTGTCCCAGCACCTGATCATCATAATCAAGCGAATGACCTTTTCCAGGGATATACCCTGTAGAAGTACTTGCGCGCATATCATATTGATAAACAAGAGGAGCTTCCGGGAAATATTCCGGATCTTGAATATTCTCCAAAGCCTTCACGTCACCAGGAGCTTTCATGAATAATATCCAGCGCCAATCACGATTAATTTTTGTATCTGCAATATAATCATCGCCTTTATAGCCACTCCCAGGAGCATAATAAGGCAAGCCATTCTGCATTAAGAAACATTTCTCAAACTGTTTAGTCATTCCCTGGTTTCCCCCACTATACATATAATGATTAAAATGATGAGTTACGCCAGCAGCAGAAGAGTACAACCGGCACATAATCACTTCAGAATACTTTGTCGGATCATGCGAGGCAAACATATTATAATAGGGATTAGTAGCATCAGAAACTTTCTGCCGATCAACTTTATTATTTTCAACCAAAGGGATATTGTCAGCCACCTGAGAGGCTGCATCCATGGCCTGCTGGAGGAAATATTTCACTACACCGGCATTATCATATTTGAAATCAGCATTATAACTCATATTTGCACCTGGCCATCCAGCAGCCTTATCCGGCACCAATGGAGTTCCTGCGTGATATTTTTCCCAAGTCCCCTCATAAAGTGCCACGCGCGATTTCAAGACCAATGCCGCATTTCTAGAAATACGAGTTTTCGGTTTATCATTACCAAGATCAGTTATAGCCGAGTCGAGATTATTAATGATAAAGCGAGCGACCTCATTACGCGGGCAGCGCTCAGAAGCAACAGCAAGAGCTGTTTTTTCGTCAGGCAGAGTAGCCGTTATAATAGGGAAATCCCCCAACATCTTCAGGCGGAAAAAATATTCCAAGGCACGAAGGAAATAGCCCTCTCCTAAATATTGATTAATATCAGCTTCAGAACCTTTTATCAGCCCAGCGGACTTACGTGCCTTTGTAATATTAATAAAATAATTCAATGCACGAATATTATTAAAATTCCAATAGCCACCAGTCTGTCCTACCGTCCAGGCATCCTTTATATAGCGAGCATCAGTACCCTCAGAATTATCCGTTGCATTATCATCATAATATGGTGTACCATTAGAACTACCAAAATGACTCGGTATCATTCCTCCGGTAGAAGCATCATAACTGTTCCAGTTACTATAATTAGCATAATAGGCATCCAAATAAGCTTTCAGCTGGTCAGCAGTGGTGAGATACTTCTCCGGAGAGACCTGAGATGGTGGAGACACGTTCAGGAAATCATTACAGCTTACAAGGCATAAAGAAACGACACTAAATATCAAGCTGCAAATAAAATATTTGTTATTAATTGTCTTTTTCATTGCTTTAAGATTTTAGAAGTTAATACTTAAGCCAAAAGAATAGGTTCTGGAAAGCGGATAAGTCATTCCTCCTTGAAAACCATAACCAGCAGTCTCCGGATCAATGACTTTAGCCAAACTGGTGATCGTGATCAGATTTTCTCCAGAAAGGTAAACACGTACATTCTGCAAGCCAATTGCATTAACCAAAGTATGAGGAAGGGTATAACCAATTTGAAGATTTTTCAGACGCATATAAGCTGCATTCTGCAAATATTTTGTCTGCGACAAATGATTTTTATTACTAAACAAGGGCCGAGGATAATAAGCATTCACATTCGGGCCAAGCCTATCCTCAGATGTATCAGCTGCGCGAAAATAATCCAACTGGTGTTTCAATGCAGTTGACCACCATTGTCCTGATCCGGTGACCCCCCAAAACAACATATTGTTTTCACCAGGATACCAGTCTCTTTTCAGGACTCCCTGCCAGAACATTGAGAAATCAAATCCCTTCCAGCTGGCATCAAGAGTAACCCCTGTACGAAAACGAGGATGATCATTCCCAATCTTCTTTAAATCACCCATATTATCTTCTGTATCCGCGCCACTGTTTACCTTTCCATCACCATTCAAATCAGCATACATGATATCACCAGCCGACCAATTTGAACCAAGCGCTGTCTGATCCGCATTCTTCAGATGGTTATCCATCTCCTCTTGTGTCTTAGCAATGCCTATCGTCTGATAACCATAGATATTGCCAATCAATTCTCCTTGTATATAAGTACTAAGGGAACGAGTCGGATTCGGATATTTATCAATACGCGTTTGGTCATCAGAGATATTCAACTTTATTCCATAATGGACCTCTCCGATCTGATCACGCCACTGTGCCAGAAGTTCCCATCCATAAGTAGTCAAGTCACAATTATTCGTTTTGGGAACATCTGTTCCCAGTGTTGCCGGAAGTTCAACACCCGGTCCAACCATATTCTTTGTTTTACGCCAATAATAATCCAGGCTACCCGTAAAACGATTATTAAAAGCTCCCCTATCAAGACCAATATTTGTATCATAAACTTTTTCCCATGTCAAGGAAGAAGATATAAGTGCAGGCATCCATGCCGTAGTCGGTTTTGAGCCATCCTGCAACCAAGTTCCATTCACAGAATAAACATTCATTGTCTGATAAGTAGGATACCAACTAGAAGTATTCTGATTAGCTAATTCACCCCACGAGAACCGGAGTTTCAAAGTGTTAACATAATTCACCAATGGTTTCCAGAAGTTCTCACGTGCGACATTCCAGCCAGCAGAAAAAGAAGGAGTCCATACCCAACGATGATCGGCTCTAAAACGTGAAGAACCATCATACCGCAGATTTGCTTCAAAAAGATACTTTCCATCATAGTCATAATTTATACGACCGAAGAAGCCAGCATTACGCCATTTCTGATAGACCCCTCCAATACTATAGGTGTCCGTACTAGTTGTCAGATCCAGTACTGGCAATTCCTCCGTGATCATGTCATTACGTGATGCGGAGATATCTTTATAGTCCATCTTCTCAGCCTGAAAGCCAAGCATAAATTTAAAATGGTGCACTTCATTCAAATTCAACGAATAATCTGAATAAAGAGTAGGATTCAGGTAAGTACTTTTATAAGAATATTCGTATACAGAATCATGAGTAGGACTCGTAGCACTTGGAATATAAGTTTGTTCAGGATTATCAGCATAATGAGCATAGGTTATATTTGTAGCCTGATGGGTCCAGTTATCATCGGTTTTCATATTGAATTCACCATAAATATTCCAGTCTTTCAAAGGAGTTACGGTCACCAGGATTTGTTGAGAAAGCTCATCATTATTAAGTTTATATCGTCCGCCATCCTGCAATGCTTCTATATAATTAATATCAGCCATATAATATCCATTAGGATCCTTTATTGCACGATTAGGTCTGCATCTACGCATAATATTATTATAGAATCCATCATCCATCACCGTAGGGCGAGCATAATTATTACGTGTCCACCGAGAACTGTATCCGATTTTCACATATTTAGAAATTCTAGCATTAATCTTACCTGCAAGATTGAATCGTTCAGCCTGGTCTGTGCCATATCGCAAAAATCCTCCCTGGCCCAAATAATTACCTGATACATAATACGTAACCTGGTCATTTCCCCCACTTATACTTGCATTGTGCTCTTGAGAGAAAGACCAGTTTTTATAATACTGTTTCAGCCAATCTACATTTGCATAAGTATGGTCATAGTTCCATTTACCGCCAGAGCCTTGCTCTACATAGACGTCACTGGCTCCAGTCATGTAATCATAAATTTTCTGGCGTTCATCATCACTATAAAGATGTTGGCCACTGCCATTAAAATTTGCCTGATCAAAGAATGTAGCGAACTGATACGAATTCATCATCTTGGGTAAAAACACAGGAGTATTCCATCTTAAATTCGTATTATAATTAATTACAGCACGCCCCTTATGTCCCCCTTTAGTTGTTACAAGAATAACGCCAAAAGGTGCACGAGACCCATAAATAGAAGAAGCAGCAGCATCCTTCAATACAGAAATACTTTCAATGTCTTGAGGATTAATTGTATTCAGATCACCTTCCATACCATCTATCAAGATAAGAGGAGAACTACTTGAGCCCTCATTAATGGAACCCGTACCACGAATATCTATACTTTTCGAAGCATTCAGATCTCCACCATAGTTACCGGTATCAATATTCAAGCCAGGTACGACTCCCTGAAGAGCATCCGTAGCACTTGAGACAGGACGAGCTTCAATGTCCTTTGCAGTCGCAATCCCAACAGCTCCCGTCAGATCACTTTTTTTCTGAGTACCAAAACCGACCACCACTACCTCATTCAAGGTTTTGTTTTCCTCTACTAGATGTATTGTTACAGGACCTTTGCCAGCCTTTACCAACTGAGTCTTGTAGCCAATATAGGAAATTGAAAGGGTAGTCCCTGCCGGGACATCAACAGAAAATTTCCCATCAAGATCCGTTACAGTACCACGAGAAGAACCCATAATTTTGACGGTTGCTCCGATAACCGGTTCTCCATTCTGATCTACGACCGTCCCCTGGACTGTTCCAGATTGCTGTTCCAAATGGATGATTTCAGCAGCCTGAACCCTATCGGATATTGCAATACCTGCTGAACCTAGCAAAAACAAAAATAATCCTTTAGACAGGATTTTAAAATTAGCATTTTTCATGAATACATTGATTTTATTTATAAAAATTAAACTTTCATCGATTACTATAAGCTATTAGTTTCTCGACTTTCAATAGATTGAGTCCACTTTAAGGATTATTTTAAAGTGGACTCAAAACAGATCACAACCATTCAATTACTTTTCAGCAGGCTCATCAGGAACAGTCGGCCAATAAGGATTCTGGTACAACGGTGATTTATCTATAGAAGCATGATCACTGGCTGTCAACAAGAATTCCTTGATTGGAAGGGGCTGCAGATATTGAGCCATAGCCCAGGTATAGCCATTAGCAAATGGATTATTCGTCAGCACAATCTCATAAGGTCTGAAGTACTCACTTCTGGATTCCTCAGAAGCATCAGAACTAGAACTGCCATCAGCAACCAAATTGTTGTACCATTTCTCCATAGGAGTATTCCAGAGATGGAAGCCTTCGATATGATACGGAGTATCGATCATCTGATCAAGAGATCTCCAACGTTCCAGGTCCATCCAGCGCAGGCCTTCAGCCATCAGTTCACAACGGCGCTCCCTGCGGATATTGTACAACACTTTATCCGTCAGTAACTGTCCGGCCGTATATGCCCCCCAGTCAAGTTTCTCCTTACTCATATCAGTCGCCTGGATCGTTACTTCCGGATTAACGGCATCACCTGTAAAGCCAGCACTTTGACGGATAATCCTCCAATATTCAAGGATATGACCGGCATTAATATCCTTAGTCAGCATATACTCTGCCTCCATATAATTGAGCAGGGCTTCCGTTGCCCGGAAGGTGATGGAAGCCGTATATCCCCCACCATTCGCACATAAGGCCTTGTCAAAGGTACCCCCCTTCCGGATCGTATATCCTGTACTATAGCCTTTCTCATAACTTCTATTGGTAATATTAGGAACCGGCTCAACAGGAACTGCATGATCACCATAAGTAGCATCCATATTCTTAAAGACATTTACCTGTCCGGGGACTTTCATAAATATGGTCAGACGAGGATCCCGGTTTTTGGCAACAGATGCCAGAGTCGTATCTTCATACTGATAATCAGAAGAATAGATAGGACGTCCATCCTTCATCAGGAACGATTGTACCAGACTTCTAGTTATTCCCGCATCAATATCACCATGCTGGATCGCCACCTCGACATTATTGACCTCACCTAAAGATTTATTATATTCCCTCCATAAGAGCACTTCCGGGTATTTAGACATATCCGTATTGCCAAAAAGGCTGAAGTAAGGATTGTCAGGATCATCAGTCGACTGAGGCACCAGACCAGTATTTACTGACAATTTCCCCTTATATTTCTCAGCAACATCCTCAGCAGACTGAGCTGCAATCTGCAAGAAATATTGAGCTTCAGCATCAACACTACCTGTCGGATACTTATAGTCCGCATTATAATCCTTATTCTTGCCAGGCCATCCCGGGCCATCCGGAACGAACGGAGTCCCTGCGAAATTTGTCAACCATGAACCCTCATAAAGCGCTACCCTAGACTTGAACAATTCAGCTACATCAGGAGATATTCTCGTATGACGAGCTTCAAAATTATCCTTCATATAAGTCCTTGCCGTATCCAAGTCACTGATGATGAACCTTGCCACCTCATTACAAGGTCTGCGCTTATTAGCAGCAACCAGAATGGATTCCTCGTCAGGGAAAGACTGTGTGACAATAGGCAGATCCCCAAATTTCTGGAGCATATCGAAATAGGCATAAGCCCGGAAGAAATACAGTTCACCTATATATTGCCGGATATTTGTGTCAGAGCCCTGGATTTTCTTAGCCTTATAATTAGTTAAGACAGCATTCAGCTGATAGTTGATATTACGAATAGTATTCCACGACCAGTTACCATTCGTCTGTCCTACAAGCCATAATCCCTTGGCATATTTATTATTAGCAGACATACCAGCCTGATTATCCGTATTATTATCAAGTCCGAAAGTACCATACCCCCACACATTACTTGAATGAGAAGGCAAAATCGTATAAAACTCATTAGCACAAGCCTGGACCTCCGATTCACTGGTATAATAATCCTCCGGTGTAATGTATGAAGGAGGCTGCTTATCCAGGAAATCATCACAAGAAGACAGGGCCATTCCGCCCAGCAATAAGATTATTATTGATCTAACATCTAATTTCATAACTTCAGTCATTAAAATGTTATACTTAGCCCAAAAGAATAAGTTTTAGATAATGGATAACCATTTCCACTATATGAGAAAACCGTCTCCGGGTCAAACTGTTTAGCTAATTTTGTACCTGTAAGAAGATTTTCCCCTGAGAAGAAGACCCTCAGGTTATTCACCCCCCAGCGGGAAGTAAGGATACGAGGTATAGTATAGCCGATCTGGAGGTTCTTCAAGCGGATATAGGCAGCATTCTGCAAATAGCGTGTCTGGATCTGCAAATTCTTATCACTATAGACAGGACGCGGCAGATAAGCATCAGTGTTTTCTGTCTCATAGCCATTCTTTACGGACCACGTATCCGCATCACGGAAATAATCCTTCACCTTAGTAATCCCCGCAGACCACCATTGTCCGCCGGAAGTAGCGCCAAACAAATAGTTACCGCCTACCCAGCAGTCCCTCTTCATGACCCCCTGCAGGAAGACACGTAAGTCAAAGCCTTTCCAACTTGCGTTCATATCCAATCCGAAAAGATACCTAGGAGTACTGTTTCCGATTAATTTCAGGTCACCATGATCTTTCAGCGTATAGGATCCGGATGAAATCTTGCCATCACCATTCAGATCGGCATACATGATATCACCTGCACCCCAGTTGCTCCCTAAGGCATTCTGTCCGCCATTCTTCAAGGTTGCCATATATTTATCCATCTCATCCTGAGTCTTGGCAATGCCAATAGTCTTGTACCCCCAGATTTCGTTGATATAGCGTCCCTGGATATAAGTAGACAACGACTGTGTCGGATTATTCGGATAGCGGGTAATCTTTGTACGGGCATCCGAAAGATTGAAGTTGACACTATAATTTAGTCCGTTTGATAAATGGTCTCTCCATCCGATTGCCAGTTCCCAGCCCAGCGTCCTCAAATCCGTATTATTAGTTACCGGGACAGCAGTACCCAGTAAAGCAGGAAGTTCAGGGGCATTACCAACCATATTCTTCGTATTACGGACATAGTAGTCAAAGGATCCTGTCAGCCGGTTATTGAAAAGTCCCCAGTCCAGGCCCAAGTCATAACTCTGAATGGTTTCCCATGTCAACGACTCAGACACCAGTCCAGGAGCTATGGCTATATTAGTCTTCTGTCCGTTCTGCAGCCAGTCACCAGCAGAAGACTGGACCGTCATCGTCTGATAGGTCTGATACCAGTTAGTCGTATTCTGGTTACCCAGAGAGCCATAAGAGGCACGCAGTTTCAAGATGTCAATCAGATTGTTGAGAGGTTGGAAGAACTTCTCCTGTGCAATGTTCCATCCTGCAGAGACAGAAGGGAACAACTTCCACTGGTGGCCTTTCCTGAAGCGTGATGTACCATCATCGCGCAGGTTTACCTCCAACAGATATTTGTTATCGAAATCATAATTGAAGCGTCCGAAGAAACCAGCTGTTGTCCACTCGTTACGAGAGCCATTTGTAGCAGGAACGATTGAGGAACCATCATAGCCCAATCCACTTGTAAGATCGATTTCGGGTTTTCCGGGTATCAGGATCCCATAAGTCTGAAGTCCGAACTGTGTCTGTTTCAAGTCTTCAGCCTGAAAGCCGCCCATGACATGGAAATGATGTTTTTCAAAAAAAGATTTGGAGTATTCCGAATAAGCCTGAAAATTATAGTAGTTTTCCTTGTAATAGCCCTCATGTACATTAGAACCGGTACTATAGATCACCGGTTGTCCATTTACGTCATGGTTATAAGTTTGCTGGCTGTCCCAATGTCTGTTCTGGGAATTAATATGATAGTTGAAGATAACATGTGTTATCCAGTCCTTTACGGGTTCCAGGGTAAATCCGATCTGATGGTAGATATTATCTGTCTGGGTCTTATCAGTTCCCCCCGTTGCCAGTCCCAAGGCAGGAGAAGGAGAGGAATAATAATAGCCATTGCGATCATACAAAGGCAATACCGGCCATCCCTGGCGCGTCATATTGCTGTAGAGGCCACTGGTCAACTGGGACGGACGCTGGTAATCTTCGCGGTCGAAACGCATGGAATAATTCATTTTCAGCCACTTCGTCAGTTCTACATTAATTTTTGAAGTACCGTTATAGCGTTTCAAGCCTTCATTTCCAAGGTTCATCAGACCCCCCTGATCCAGATAGTTGAATGAAGTATAGAAATTAAACAGATCACTTCCCCCGCTTGCGCTGAAGTTATGAGACTGAGAGAAAGTTGTGTGCTTATAGACCACATCATACCAGTCTACATCATCTATTCCCGTACCATAGCCATCATCCCAGGTAGAGCCGTTACTAGAAGAAATACCATAGAGAGTTCTCCCGTCAGAGGTCAGGCGCGTTCCAGGGCCGATGGATTTGGCATGAGCATAGTCCACAATGTTTTTCATCCGGTCAGCGGAGAAATACAAACCATTGCCCCCATTAGTAAACGTATCATTCATCCAACTGGCAAAGTCGACAGAGTTCATCATGTGTTTCATGTTTATAGGCTGTCCCCACCGGAAACTATCATTATAGTTGATTTGTACCTTGCCATTCTTACTGCCACTTTTTGTTGTAATCAAGATCACGCCAAAAGGAGCACGAGAACCATAGATAGAAGATGCAGCAGCATCTTTAAGTACCGATATACTGGCAATATCCTGAGGATTAATCGTATTCAAGTCACCTTCCATTCCATCAATCAGGATAAGCGGAGAGCCACTGGTGCCCTGTCCGATTGTCGTCGTCCCCCGGACATTGATGCTAGGAGTATCCTCCAGGCTGCCATTGCCCTGTGTGATCTGAAGACCGGGGACCATTCCCTGTAAGGCCTGAGTAGCATTCGTAACAGGAGCATTAGCCAGATCTTTTCCGGAGACCACGCTTACGGCCCCGGTCAGATCACTTTTCTTCTGGGTGCCGAAACCGACGACCACCACTTCGTTCAAGGTCTTGTTTTCCTCCATTAAATGGACGGTAACAGGCCCCTTGCCAGCCTTTACCAACTGAGTCTTATAGCCAATATAAGAAATGGAAAGGTCAGCACCCTCCGGAACATCAATCGAAAATTTTCCATCAAGATCCGTCACAGTCCCCCGAGACGAGCCCACGACTTTCACCGTTGCTCCGATAATAGCCTCCCCATTCTTGTCAACTACCACACCATTGACTACTCCTGAAGACTGTACGACGCGAACGACTTCAGAAGCTGATGCTTCAGGGATGCACCAGCACCCTGTAGAGCCTATCAAGAGGAAAAGAAATCCTCGTGACAGCACTTTCAAGTTAATATTTTTCATATACACCTTTTTAATTATTACTCAAACAATAAGACCTGTATTTTTTATTTTGCTGAAAAGCTCTTCCCCTATCGGTACACACGGACATAGTCAATATCATACCTGACAGGAAAAGCACTATCATCAATTTTTCCGCCATTATCCCCTCCCAGGGCAAGATTCAGCCAGATCAGATCACCAAAGCCATTGATGCTATTACTGAAAGGATTCTGATGAGCGCCTGCAAGAGGACTGCCATTGCTGCCATTGAAAGTCCTGGACGTATTAACCTCATTGATCAGTTCACCGTCTACAGAGATCTTCAACACCCTTTTATTCCAGTCAAGCGTCCATATATGATATTCTTTCACCCAGTCCTTATCCCGTTCTATGAAGGAGGCCAACGGTCGGGCTACCGACTGCCAATGACCGGCCCATTTCCGGTCAGTCCCCCAGCAATAATTAGCATGTATGGCCGGGTGCCCTTTGACAGGATAATATTCCATAATATCTATTTCACCCCCGAGAGGCCATTCCCAGGCGTTGCCCACCTGCCAGATAGCCGGCCACGAGCCACCATTCACAGGGATCTTCGCTCTGACGATTACCTTTCCATACCTGTAAGTATATTTGCTCTGCAAGGAGGCACTCGTATACTCTGCATACTCACGACTCTTCTTCCAGTCGGAGCTCCCCGGCTGATAATCAGGATTCAGGACTCTCTCCTTACGCCCTTCAATGACTAGATTCCCCTTGCCATCAAGATAAGCATTACTTTCCTGGTACCACTGGTCCTCGTGATTCCGCTGGAAACCCGTTTCAAAACGCCATTTTGCCCTATCAGGACTTCCTGTTCCATTAAATTCATCATCCCATACCAGTTTCATGCCCCCAAGTTCTTTTTCCGGAGCCGTTCCATCCGGTTGAGCAGGGTCGGCTCCAGAAGTGGTCAGTTCCCCTTTCCTTACCTCCCGGAGTTCATTCCGATTCATAGCATGACCGAGATGCTTCAAACCAGACCTTTTATCTGAAACTATCTGAAGATCCCTGGCAGACCTGTTGGAAACAGACATAGAAGTTAGAGTCTTTCCGCCATCCCTTGCCACGCACGCATAGCCCCTGCCCTTGGCAGAAGCCATAGTAATGCTAGTCATCGAAATTAATAAGAAGACAAAATATCTGCTCTTAGTAATAAATGGTTTTATCATTCCTGTAGATTTAAATAGCACTCCGACTTAAAGATCCCTTAGGATATGGGAGTGCAAATATCAAGAATATAGATAAGACAGGAGTAAACAAATCATTATATTAATAGAACAAATCGTGAAAAAACAATTTTCACAGAATTTTGCAGTAGTATCAGGTTAAATCTTCCGAAGGATAATTTATCTTAAAAGACAAGATACACCTATCCCTGTTTCCATGAATTATCCTTTCACCTCATCATAAAGAGAGACACACGAGTAGAGAGACCTCATAAATTGGATGCCTCATTTCTTTGTTTCTTGTATAACAAAGACCATGAAGCATCCAACTATCCATTTGATCTATCAGGATTATTAAAGGAATAAGCCTTGCAGATCAAACAAGATTTTCCTGAGAGTTACGGCAAAACCCCATTTATTGATACACCCTGACATAGTCAATATAGTATCTCATCGGGAAGGCACTGTCATCAATCTTTCCGCCATTATCACCTCCCAGGGCAAGATTCAGCCAGATCAGATCACCAAAATTACTGACATCATTGCTGAAGGGATTCTGATAGCCACCACTCGGCGCACCACCGCCACTGCCGTTAAAGGTCTTGGACGTACTGATCTCATTGATCAGTTCCCCATCAACAGAGATCTTCAATGTACTTTCATTCCAGTCAAGAGTCCACACATGATACTTCTTTACCCAATCCTTGTCCTGATCCGTGAAATAGGACAAAGGTTTGACCACCGACTGCCAATTACCGGACCATCTCCAATCTGATCCCCAGCAATAATTAGCATGTATGGCCGGTTGCCCATTGGAAGGATAAGATTCCAGAATATCAATTTCACCCCCGAGAGGCCATTCCCAAGTGTTGCCCACCTGCCAGATAGCCGGCCATGAGCCACTTGCCGTTGGGATCTTTGCTCTGACGATTACTTTTCCATACTTATAAGTATATTTGCTCTGCATGGAAGCACTCGTATACTCTGCATACTCGCGGTTCTTCTTCCAGTCGGAGCTTCCAGCCTGATAATTAGGATTCTGGACTCTCTCTTTACGTCCCTCAATGACACAAGCACCCTTGCCATCAAGATAAGCATTATCCTTCTGATACCACTGGTCCTCATGATTCCGCTGGAAACCCGTTTCAAAATGCCATTTTGTATCATCAGGATTTCCTGTTCCATTAAATTCATCATCCCATACCAGTTTCATGCCATCAAGTTCTTTGGGAGGAGTTGTTTTATCCGGTTGGGTAGGGTCAAGTGCCGGCATAGTAACAAAAAGCATCAACGTGCTCACTTTATCATTAATTTTATAGACAGAAGAATTGCGCAAAGATAAAGGAAGCACAAAAGTCACATCCGAAATATCATTACGAATCGGATCCGTAAGAAGTTGGTCACGATGGATAGTCACCGTCACCGCATCCGATTTTTTCTCTCCCGCTTTTAGCACTATATCACCAGAAGACAAAGAATAGGCATTTTTAGGCATCAGAACGGAGTGCGTGTAACAAGCATAGAGTCCGCCAGAAGAAGACAGGTTAATTGCCTTAGCCAAGGAATCACTATCGACGACAAGTTCTGCCTTACAGTCCTGGTCTGCTTTCTGATTCATATAAAGAGAGGTATTGACCGTGAAGGTAGTATCCTTATCATCATCCTCATTCAAGGCCATACTCATATTATTCTGATGACCATCCCATACCTGCCGAGACTGATAAAGGGCCAGCCACTTGTATTGGCCAATATTTACACCGGCGCGGCTATCATTTTCACTACAACTGGTAACTGCAACGAGAGAGGCAACGAGCAGAAAAGCCAGGTATTTCATTCTATTTGTTTTCATTGCAATCAAGATTTAAACTGCTTTTTCATTCAAATATTTTAAATCATAAAGTCTACTTAGCTTCCGGATCATTGACCAGGACCTGAGCATCATAAAAAGCAAGTTCAGCCATATTAAAATAATTACGATCACCGAAAGTCTTAGTCACATTAAGGCGGAAGTATCTAAACTTTTTACCAGGCTGGACGACATCAGAAGTATATTCAGCCCCACTTGCAGAAGGCAATCCCGAGTTTACTGTCTTTACCGTTTCCCATTGATTTCCATCCTGGCTGATCTGTAAGTCAAAACTTTGCGGACCTACTTGAGAGCCATTACGATTCTTATACCAGATAGCAAAATCTTCATGATCTTCTTTAAAATCGATCTGGATATACTGAGGCAAAGGTTTTTGTGGAGAGCTCCAGCGAGTATGGAAGAATGTGTTCGGATTATTATCTATCAGATTGCCTATAGGTCCCTCTGAAGGTTCCTGATCATTTGTGCTTAGCTGGTCAACCGTAAGATTCACCTTTGTTTTATTAACCGTAATGATAGCCGGCGCTCTTCCAGAACGAGCCTTAAAAGTAACGATGGAGCCACCCTTATTCAAAGAATTGAAAGCCTGGAAAGAGAAATCATAGTCACCATATTTCCTTAACGTGTTTTCTACAAGAAGGGAGTCACAGTATTTAGATACAACCGCCGTAACCGTTTTCTGATCGGAGGGATCTATATAGGAAACCTTCATATATTCATACTTGATCCCGGTAGTATCCCACCTCAATTTGATGCTCCCAGGCAGAGAATCATACGATAATTTAGACACGTCAACAGTCTGTGCCTTCTGCGTATATCCTTCATATTCGAAATGATCTATTTTATCATCACAAGCTGAAAAAAGCGATGCAAAAACGACCAATGACAATAACACCTTATTTATTTTCATATATTCTGTTTTTTACTATTACCAACCCGGATTTTGCGGGAAATTTACATTCTTATGCTTCAGGATCTCAGATTCAGGAATCGGGAAGAAATACATTTTATCATTCCAGTTTCTTTTAACCGTCTGTCTGCTATAAGAAAAACTGCCGTCAGCATTCTTCGTGATATGCATTTCTATGATAGAAGCCAGTTGATTTCCTTCCTTCCACCGTCTGACATCATAAAAACGATGATCTTCAAAAGCCAACTCTACCATACGCTCATCCTCATACTTCTTCCAGAATTCGTCATTAGAAAGTCCTGTAGGCAATGGAGGCATCATCACATCACTTCTCCCCCGGATGATATTGACAGCTTCTCTGGCAGACAAAGGAAACTCAGCACTTGTAGCATCCGCACTACCTAAATAGTGGAACACCGCTTCAGCATAGTCCAGATAGAACTCACCCAATCGGAAAGTAATCCAGGAATGACGTTTTGTATTGGAATTCGTTGCAGAGACATTGACCGTAGGGTCCAGATATTTTTTCAGATAATAGCCAGTTGGTGTAGCACCTGCGATCGGTTCCCCATTCACCCCTCCATAGTAAGTCTGCAACTCAGAAGTATTATAGGTAGGCCAGTTTTTCTCGCCATTTACGGCAATCGTCATAGCCAGCCGCGGATCACGATTATCATAAGGTTTTGCAGGATTATATCCACTTCCCTCCTCATTCCACAGTTTTCCAGTGCTCTTCATTTCGTATGCATCAACAAGTGTTTGTGTAGGACAATTACCAGAATGACCACCCTCTACTCCCACAGGAAAATTATTTGCTTCCAAGTAGTTCAAGTCACCTACCCGGCGAGCAAAGATAATCTCAGAAGCCTTCCAGTTATCCGTACCCCACAAGTCAGCATATTTGCCAAGATGCACATTATACTTTGCACAGGAATCTAAAACCGCTTTACTGGACAATGCAGCACGATGCCAGAGTTCATTATCATTTTTTGTATTAAAGAGCGGACTAGCCCAGTAGAGTAAAGTTCTCGCTTTCAGAGCTAACACAGCCAATTTGTTAACCCTGCCCGTTTCATTTGCAGCAGCATCATCCCCCAACTGGGAATAATCTGCCGGCAGACTGTCACAAATCTCATCACATTCCTTCACGATGAAATCAAACACATCATTATACGACGTACGGGGCAGATTATTCGCCTCCTTCTCAGAAAGGACTTGAGTAGAAAAAGGCACATCGCCATACTGTCTTACCAGGTTAAAATAGAAATAAGCACGAAGGAAACGAACCTCAAATTTCAATCTTTTAAAACGAGCCATCTGAGCAGTATAGTCCTTATCAAAACGATACTGAGAAAAATCACAGCTTCCACATTCACTCAGATATAAATTAGCCTTCTGGATGGCAGCATAACTGTCATTCCAGATATTATCCTTTGAATTCGTAGGGCTCCAGGCACCATCCGTAAAATCATTCACACTACCGGAACGCCATGCATATTCAGCCTCATCGCAAGCAGAAGCGAGCATTCCATTGCCATAAGTGCCGAAATCATAATCCATCCGTCCATAGATGTCCGTCACAAAACCAACCGTGTTATCAAAATTTGTAAACACATACTGTTTATCGTAATTATTATATTCCTTATAATCCAGTTCGTTGCTACAGGAAGAAAAGGCTATAAAACCGATGATTGCAATAATAAATGTCTTTTTCATTGTTTTTTCCATTAATGATTAAAAACCAAGAGCAAGCCCTACCACCAGAGAACGGTTTAAAGGATAGTCAGCCCCATACTGTTCCGGATCAGCCTTTTTAATATGATCAAGACACAAAAGATCAACGCCCCGCACATAAAGTTTCGCCGTACTAATAAACTTAGTTGAAGCTAAAATGGACTTCGGAAATTTATAATAGACCTCCAAATTTCTCAATTTCAAGAAAGAACGGTCTTCCAACCATATTGAATTTGTACGGAAGTTATTGGCATTACTTTCTGCTGTAAGACGTGGGAATTTAGCATTCGTATGTTCCGGTGTCCAACGGTTATCATAATAATACTTGCTGATATTCGTATTGTTGATCAGCGGCCAATAAAGAGACTTGGTATTCAAGATGGCTGTATAGTTGCCTACGCCCTGGAAATCTGCATCTAAGCCGATACCTTTATATTCAGCACCTAAATGAAAAGAGAAATAGATCTCAGGACAAGTAGTATTATAGCCCATTTTCACAACATCTTCCTCATTGATGACGCCATCCCCATTTTGATCCTTATACTTAATGTCACCTGGCTTGACATCAGAAAACTGCTGGACGGGGCTATGATCAATATCCGCCTGGTCCTTAAAGAACCCAATAGCCTGAAGGCCAAAGATCTGGCCGACAGGATGATTTGTCTGATCCAGATAGCTATAAGCATGAGGTTCCTCCAGTTCATTCTTTATCTTATCCTTAGATAATGTATAGTTTGCACCACCATTAAAGATAAAGTCCCTGCCGATCATTTTGGTATAATTCAATCCCATCTCGAATCCATAACTATCTACTACACCCCCATTGACATAAGGACTTTCAGATCCCAAGACGGAAGAATTCCTGCCACTTGCAGACACCCATATATCACTACGACGCTGATAATACCCATCCATCGTAATGTCAAGGCCTTTAAAGAGAGTAGCATCTACACCTACATTATATTTTGTACTACGCTCGTGAGTAACGTCAGTCGAAGCTAGGCGTCCCCTTGTCCAACCTCCATCCCAATCATAATTACCACCGAGATTATAGCCATTTCCACCGCCATAAGTTTGTTCCCAATATCCTTCAGCAGGAATATTATCGACATTGATAATTCC
Source organism: Segatella asaccharophila (assembly GCF_054687055.1). Classification (NCBI taxonomy): domain Bacteria; kingdom Pseudomonadati; phylum Bacteroidota; class Bacteroidia; order Bacteroidales; family Prevotellaceae; genus Segatella; species Segatella asaccharophila. The sequence continues at coordinate 65,760 of NZ_BAACAN010000012.1, forward strand.
CCACGAAGCACGCAGTTTGAGCAGGTCTACGAAACTCATATTTCTCATAAATTTCTCTTTCGAGATCACCCAGGCAGCAGAAACAGCAGGAGAGAAAGCCCAGCGATGTCCAGGAGCGAGTTTGTTAGAGCCCGCCATAGTAAGAGACAAATCTGCGAAATACCTTCCTTTATATCCATAATGATTATACCAAGAAGCAGAAGTACGATACCAAGTATTGTTCTGTCCATTACTATTTCTATACTCATAATTCCACATCAAGACAGAAGAAATCGCATGGTTACCGAAAGTACGGTCATAATTAGTACCAAAGCCAAAATTAAAGTTTTTATTCTGCCAGTCCAGTTTGCTGTCCGTACCTAAAGAAGAATCATTTCCACCCGTATAATGAGTAAAAGCCGAAGGTTCCCCATTAGTCCATTCAGAAACCGCATCACTTCCATATCTATACGATTTTGTATGGTTCTCCCAATAAGCAGCGATATTGTCATAAGCCAGTCTCGTCCACACGGATAAACCTTGAGTAAGTGACGATAGATTCTGTTTCAGGGTCATATCCCCGAACAAAGCCCGGGTATGAGCCTTACTATAAGCCCGGCCTTCCGTCAGAGCGACCGGATTAGAATAGCCGTCCCAGGTTGCATTTCCGCCCCATAATCCACTTTCTGTCTTGACAGGAAAGGCAGCTGCCGGAACGGTATAGATTTTATCCCATAAGCCATCACTGCTCAGGCCAGGGCGAAGTGTTTCCAGAAGTACTCCATCCAAGTTAACCTGTACACTTGTAGTATTCGTCAAATCTATATCCAGGTTAAAGCGAAGATTAGCCTTTGAATACTTGTTCTGAGTAGAATATCCGCTATTCATATTAGGATGTGCGATAAAGCCATTATTATCTTGTAGATTCATCAATGAATAATACCGCATGTGTTCTCCACCGCCCCTGAAAGACAAGTCATAAATATTGCTGCCCCCCAAATTCTTGAAAGCCTCGTCAATCCAGTTCACGTTAGGATACAGGAAAGGATATTTGCCCGTTTTGAATGCATCAAGTTCCAGAGGGGAATATTTAACAGCATTACCATCATTAGTTAAAGCCTCATTCATGGCACTTGCGTAAGTGTAAGCATCAACGAATTTCGGGCGTCTCTCCTCCCAATTGAAGGCATGATCATAGCTGAAATGAATTTCATTACTTTTATATTTGCCCCGCTTTGTGATGATGTTGACAACACCATTCGCGCCCTTATACCCATAAAGAGCAACCGCCGGAGCATCCTTGAGGACAATGACATTTTCCACCTCCTCAGGAGTAATGTAAGAAATATTCCGTTCTATTCCGTCCACAAGGATCAACGGATTATTCCCGGCAAGAGTCTGCAAGCCTCTCACGAAGAAAGTAGGCTCGTATGCCGAATACTCACCTGTTCCCTGCAGGGTAGTTAAACCCAGCACATGTCCAAACAGAGAGTTGCCAATATTCTTTGCAGAGCGGTTATTAAACTCATCATTTGAGGCACTTGCTACGGACATTGTGGACTCCTCTACATTCTGCCGGATGCCAAAGCCAATATTAACCGGTCTGGAAGCATAATCCATTACAATTCTGACATCCTTACTCCCTGTAAGTGTAATGGTTTTCTCCGACTGATCCGGAGCATCGACAAAAAGTTGTGCATCCTTGTCAGCCAGTATGCTGAATTTACCTTGCTGGTCCGTATAAGTTTTTGCATCTGGACTATTTCTAAGTTCTATCAAAGCACCAGAAACAGGATTGCCAAACTTATCAACAACAATGCCACTGATATTTTCACTTTTTTCCTGGGCATAGCCCCCAATGCCTAAGGCAAAAGCGATCACTAATAATATATATCGTTTCATATCTATTCGTTTATAAACATTGATTATCACCATCCAGGATTCTGTGTAAGTCCATATCCCTTATTGATTTCTGTTGGTGGGAATGCAGACAAGTACCATTTAGGGTCAAAATGAGTCCACCAGACACGGGCAACATTACCCAAGACATATTTCTCATATCTGAAATGGAAAGGCTGAGTAGCCTGCCAGCCCTCTTGTCCAGCTACCTTATCTGAATAAGAATAATTATAATCTTTACCATCTTTTTGGCGATAGATCCGCAAGCCATGTAACTTTTTCTCAAACAAGTCAGCACGACGGTAACGGATCATATCGAAGAAGCGGGTATCCTCCAGTCCGAGTTCACAGGCCCTCTCGTTCATGATTGCATCGATCAGCGTATTCTTGTCATCGAAATTCTTATCAGGCATACTTTCCTTCAATCCCTTCAGGCCGACACGGGCCCTGACAATATCCACCTGTTTGATTGCATCTTCATAATCTCCAGTCTGTGCCAATGCCTCAGCATAGATCAGATACATTTCAGAAAGACGAAGATAAGGCCAGCAATTAACCCTTCCCTTTGCATCGTCTTTATTCATGTAAAATTTATTATTGGCAAATCCAGTCGCATACTGTCCTGATTCCGTCTGAGGGCCATTTCCACACTCGCGTCCATTTACCCAGAGTTCCTCACAGCGGCCACTCATGTTTCCATTGTCATTCAGACTATGGCGCATATTATTCACGATCATTGTCTCATATAACCTTGGATCACGAGTCAAGTTACCATCTTTATCTTCAAACATATTATCAAGATTATTATCTTTCTCTTCCTGTTCGAAATTAAAAGGCCGTCCGTCTTTCCAAGGGAACATCTCCATATAGTCTTCCGTAGGAGTATAACCGCCGAAAGCATTCCACTCCGAGACAAACTTAGAATTCCAGTCTTCCCAATTCCCCTTATAAGTCTGATACTTATAGCGGGTAGAGATCAGCATCTCAGTAGTTCCTCTAGCAGAATAAGCCTCACGGAAAGCTGCACGATATTGTCCCGGAGTATTTCCGTCAGCCTCTACAAGATGATAATAGCCATTCTGCTGGACGGCATCAAAGAAATCTTTACAAGCATTCAAGCACTGAGTCCATAATTCAGGTTTATAACCTCCATACCAGGTCTGGTGCTTTTCATTTGCTTCCTGATTTCCCGTAGTGCAATATGGTGTAGCCGAATTAAATAGAGGAGAAGCAGCAAAGACAAGGATCTTACACTTCAATCCCATTGCAGCAGCTCTGGTAAAACGTCCATCCCAGTTAGAGCGGTCCGATTCGTCAAGAACCCAGGGAAGATCCGGTGCAGCCTCATCAAGCAGCCCCACCATAAAATTAACCGTTTCCTCCACCGTAGCACGTGGAAGTTCGTATGTCCCTTCAGTACCATTATAAGATTGTTTTGCAATAGGAAGGCCACCATAGTGACGGAACATGTCGAAATACCGGGAAGCGATGATGCACTTGGCTTCAGCTTTCAATCTTGTTTTCTCAGCATCACTCATATCCGGTGTCTTATCCACATTTTCCAGAAAGATATATGCCGCTCTGACTGCCTGCCACACATTCTCTCCACAATAATTAAACTTACCCGCATTCCCGGGAATATAAGTACCTGAATAAAATTCCCGGTTTACTTCATCCCACGAGTTATGACTATGCCAGCAATCCGACAAAGTCTCGAACATACCCGTATTCATTTTCTGGCCTACACCACCATCCCAGTAATAAGGCAGGCCATAATACAACATACTATAAGTATTCCAAAGAAAATCCCTAGTATATTCAGGATTATTAAATATCGTATCTTTGGTAACATCCCCCCCCGGAGCTTTTTCCAAGAAAGAATCACCAAATTTAATTCCATCGACACAACCTGAAGTGATCATCAAGAAAAACACTCCAAGAAGACTTGCTAATATATATTTTGGTTTCATAACTATAACCTCCTTATTAATTATTAAAATCCGAGTTTAAGCGTCAACGCGAACGACCTTGTCAGAGGATAAGAAGGACGGTCACTGGTCCTGGATTCAGGATCACCCCATTTAAAACCAGTAAAGGTCAAGAGATTATATCCACTCAAAGCCAATATACATTGGTTCATGCCCAAGTTCTTCATAAAAGGAAAATCGAAGTGATAGGCAATATCCATGCTCTTCAGTCTAAGGTAACTGGAATTGACCTCATATAATGTAGATCCAGCGTAGTTATTAGATGCATGAGCCATTGTAGCACGAGGATATTTAGCCTCCGGATCAGGATTATCCGGGGTCCAGGTATGATCATACTGATATTGCAGTAGTCCCTTGTTCCCAGTATCTCCCAATGGTTGACGGAAAGTTTCGTCCAGCATACGGCTCACATCCCAGGCACCAGTCCATTGAGTACCCACATCCAGTTTGTTCCAGGTAAACCCAATATTGAAGCCAACGATATATTCCGGGTCATCCGTATGTCCAAGGCCATAAGAACGATCATTAGCATCAATCACACCATCATTATTCAAGTCCACATAGACACAGTCACCCGGAAGCAGTCCCCCAGAATGAGAAGCGATATGATGACCGTACTGAGCGAAATAACGTGCATCTGCGGTCTCATCATAGAATCCCCAGAATTTAAGAATATCCCGGGAGCCTATCCTATGTCCCTTCTGGTACATATACGGATAGTTCTGAGGTGCTTCATATTCCTCAATGATCTTATTCTGGTTATAGGAAAGATTACCCTCAACCCAATAGGTAAAATGATCCGTTATGTTATCTCTCCATTTTAAGGCAATTTCATATCCCCAGCTATTTACTTTCCCCAGATTAGCATAAGGTAAAGTAAAACCCAAGATAACAGGTGCGGTCATGTTCTGCAGCAAGATATCTTTACGATTCTCGTAATAATAATCAAAAGTAGCCTTTAAATGATTATCCAGGAAGTTGGCGTCAATTCCATAATCCTGTTTAAAAGAAGTTTCCCATTTGACATTCTTGTTATGTTTGGCTCCTTCATAGGCTCCAGATTTATTCCCCGGCACATTCGTACCAAAATTATATCCGCCACCCAAGCCATAAGGATCATCTGTATACATAAAGCGGTCTCCACCTACTTTGTCGTTACCTACAAGACCCCAGGAAGCCCGGAATTTCAAATACGGAATAATTTTCTTCAAACTCTTGAAGAAAGATTCTTCACTAGCCACCCAGCCGACAGACCAGGCAGGAAAGAATCCATAACGATGATGCGGGGCAAAGTTTTCTGACCCATTATAACCAGCATTAAACTCAGCCATGTATCTATTAGCATAATCATAAGTCAGGCGACCCACAAGACCTACATAGCCCGTAGGTATATCAGAATACTGGGCAGGATAATATTTCTTAGACTGATTATAAAGCAGGAGAGCTCCGATATGATGGAATCCGAAATCCCTATTATAATTCAAGCTTGCTTCCATATACCAGTCCCTAGATTTTCCAAAAGATTCAGCATAGCCTAACTGTGAGTCTGTCCCATTCTTCCTATAGGCGATTGTTCCATCTGACTGAAGAATAGGATTATAAGTAGCAACAGAAGCACCACGCTGCTTAGTAACGGTATATCCACTATTATAAGAACCTTTCAACTTGAAGGAAAGGCCTTTAGTAATAAAATCGAGTTTCTGATTCAGAATAACATCGGCATTCAGAGTATTTGTACTTGCAGCCATATATCCCATTCCGTAATAAGCACCCAATCCACTGGCACCGACGAAAGGCAACTGATAGTCCTGATAATCAATAGAAGAAACTACATATTTTCCATCGATGATACCTGGAGAAGAAAATGGTGTAGCCCAATATAAATGACGAAACAACTGGTTATTATCTTCACCAGAATAAGGAGTATTCTTATTATCCACCCGACCACCAATATTGACAGAAAGCGTGGTCAAGGGAGTGACGGTAAAGTCTAAGTTTGCACGATAATTGAATCTGCGATACTTGAAGTCAAAATCGTATGGCAAGGACAACTGTTTGAACAGTCCGTCCTGAGTGTAAGCCCCTAAAGAAACGAAGTAACGGACCTTTTCCGTCCCCCCAGAAATATTAACATTATGTTGAGACTGAAAAGCCGAATTTTTAAAACAATATTTTATCCAGTCTGTATCCGGGAAACGAATAGGATCAGAATGATCCTTGAATTTCTGCAAGATCGCAGCAGAGAAAGGAGCTTTTGTATCAGCAGCATCATTCTTCAACATCTGATTATAATAAGTAGCATAGTCGTACGAATCAGCTAACTTCAGCATATCCGTCGGAAAGATAATACTGGCAGAAGTAGAGAACGAAATTTTAGCCTTGCCTTCTTTTCCTCGTTTAGTTGTAATCAGGATAACGCCATTTGCTCCCCGAACACCAAATACAGCCGTTGCCGAAGCATCTTTCAACACGGTAATACTGGCAATTTCATTCGGATCAATCTCATTGAAATCACGTTCCACCCCATCTACTTCAATTAAAGGAGAAGAATCGGCCCAAGTAGCCTTGCCCCTGACCAGGACAGAAGCCGCATCAGCACCCGGTTCACCAGAATACTGGATTGAAGACAAACCAGGAACGACTCCAGCCAACATATTCGTAATAGATCCCGTAGGTGTTTTTAAAAGGTCTGATCCATTAATGCTCGAAATTGCCCCTGTCACCGTTATCTTTTTCTGCACGCCATACGCCACAACTTGCACATCTTTCAACGTAGTAGCATTATCTCTCATAACGATATGTAACAGAGACTGTGTAACCTTAATATTTACTGTTTTATAACCTATTGAAGAGATTTGGAGCGTCGATCCTTTAGAAGCAACGATAGAGAAATTACCATTAACATCAGAAACAGCCGCTTGTTTCGAACCTACGACCCGTACCGTCGCACCTATGATGCTTTCTCCATTACTGTCTACAATAACACCTTTTACTGGATTTACCTGATTTTGCTCTAATGTATTTATCCTATACCCAGTATTTGCATCTACTTTCGAAAAGAAAGGTGGAGATAAACAAATTACGGAGCAGAGGAAAGTACCAAAGATCCTATTCTTTGAATAGTGCTTCATTTTATTGTTAATTTAAGTTATTAATATCCATTATTGTTTCTCACAGCCAAGGCTTTTATGCAAATTGGCGATTTACATAGTTGCAGGTTTTTTCATTAATATCCCCCTTCTTCATTGTTATATAGAATATTTTTCATGATACAAATATCTATTTAGTAACCTATAAATTATTCACTACCGTCAACAGATTTTATTTATATAAAACTGATTTAGGTTTTGTTAACGCTGCAAAGATCCACAATATTCTCAAAAGAGAGATAAACAAATCATTATTTCAATAGAACAAATCGTGAAAACACTTATTCTTATACGTTTTTAAGCTTATAATTATGACAAACAGCACAATATGATCTTAATTTCTGTCAGAAATTACACCATAAAGCCCACTCTATTATTACTGACAGATTTTCCAAGAATTAACCCATGAAATAACAGGTACACCCTTTCTGAAATCAATTGGCAGCCATACATATCGGGCATCACTCGGATGTTTTGGCCGCCAGATGTCAGCCATAAAGATATAGAGAGGTTTCTCTCCCCCTTTTACCTTCAAGACATAAGTACCCTGACCGCCAAAAGTGATTTCGGCCTTCGGTCCACGGCAAGGACTATCCACCTGTGTCCAAGGCCCTGTAATCTTCTTTGCCCAGAACATCCGAGCCTTATTAGGTGCCCATCCCGTACAACCACTGGTAATCATCCAGTATAAACCGTCTCTTTTAAACACAGTAGGAGCTTCGTTCTGCCCACCAGCATCAACACGCCAATACATCCCATTATGATCCAGATAATCATCCGTGAGTTGAGCAATCTGCAAAGTCAGATTATCTTCAGAAGCAAAGATATGATAAGCCTTGCCATCATCATCGACAAAGACCGTCTGGTCACGGACCATCTGTCCCTGCTTTAAATCACGTTGCAAGAAAAGTCCTTGCCGGATAAGTTGTTTCCACTCCGGAGTCCACCATTTCATCTTAAGTCCTGCCTGGCAGACAGAATCATCCAGACACCCTTTCCAGTTCTGAGGATACACCCCAGGGCAAGAACGGGCCGAGCGGACAAAACGATATGGACCTGCAGGCGTACTGCTAACAGCTACCCCATAACGTGCCGACTCATACCCATGACCTTTCAGTTCAAGATGAAACCACATGACAAACTTTCCCGTTCTGGCATTAAAGATAACCTTCGGTCGTTCCAGTATGCACCCTCTCTCAATATCACTTCCCTTCTTATCAGATACCGGCAAGGCTATACCTCGATAAGTCCAGTGAGTTAAATCCTTGGAACTATAACAAGTAACCCCTACCATAGCCACACTGGTTGTGTCAGACTTATATTCACCAAACCAATAATAAGTATCCTTAAATTTAAGAATACCTCCCCCATGTGCATTGATGGGTAATCCTCTATTATCCATCCAGACCTCCCCCGGGCGAATCTCTCCATTCAACTTTGCCTGAATGGAGAGAAACACAGAGAGAAATATGATCAATAAAAATAGTTTGTTTTGCATGATTGTCAAGAATAAATCTATCACTTTATTATTACCTCTTCCCCATTATTCCCTATAGGAGTATCCTATCATAGTTCCGGTACGGTTCCACTTTATACCATCCAAGGGCAGGTGCACAAGAAGTATTGTTAAGTAATAAAAGTAATCATTAAGTCTAATTTTTAGTATGGCAAATGTCGGCAAAATCGATAAATCAGAGATTAACAAATCATTATTTTAATGGAACAAGTTGTGAAAACGTTTGTTTGTACGCATTTTTATGATTACATTTGTGACAAATATTACTCAAAAACTTAATTCATGAGGAAATATATCTTACTTCTATTCTGTCTGATGAGCAGTTTGTGCAGTGCTCAGAATTTTCCCTATCAGATCTCCCAGACTACAAGAAGTTCTATATCTGATGAATTACGGTGTATCTTCTTCGATAAACTGGGATTGATGTGGCTTGGTACAAATTCCGGTCTGAAAGTATACGACGGATACACTATTAAAACGTATAAATCGGATGCCTTTTCTCCCGGTATATTACCCAATAACCAGATACGCTGTATTGCAGAAGACCATCATAACTGCCTGTGGATAGGAACCTGCAACGGACTGGTAAGGATGGATAAAAGAACCAGAAAGTTCCACACCTATTATCTCCCTCAGGATAACCAGCGCATCATTTATACCATCTACTGTTCACACGATGGCACGATATGGATCGGAACGGATGGCGGACTGTCCTATTATATCCCAAGGACAAACAAGTTCTACACCTATAATCAAGCCAACACATATCTGATCCAGGCAGGAAGAAAGGAAACAAGGATCACCAATTACAGCGTAAAATCTATTACCGAAGACGGCAAGGGGAATCTGTTTATAGGAACCTGGAGACACGGTCTGATACGATTCAGGCCAGGCAGCCACCATTTTTATCAATATCCAGATCTGAATGCACAAAACTCTGCCTATGCACTCCATTTTGACCAGTACCACCGGCTTTGGATTGGGACATGGGGATACGGCATCATAAGACTTGACAAGCCAGAAAACTATATTCAGCCCGAAATACACCAGTATCCGTACCGGACAAATGACTTTGATACCTTTTATAAAATCATAGATGGGCCAGCTCATAATACGCTCTGGGCCTGTTCAAGAGAAGGAATCAGTATACTGAAACTGAATACCCCCGATGCGAGATGGCAGCACTATACCTCTGCGGAAGGAAACAATCTGAATTTCAGCAATGATATTGTAAAGGACAACTTTGGCAATGTATGTGTTGGAACACTTAATCACGGCCTTATTCAAATCAACACCCATCCTTCTTTATTCAAGTTCTGGAATCTCAATATCACTCATTTTCCTCTTGCCATCAACTCCTTTACTTCCATATACACCTCAGATGGCATCTGGTTCTGGCTGGGCATGAATCCATACGGGCTAGTATTATATAACCGAGAGACAGGGGAAAGTCTGTTCAGGAATCAGATCCCGGGATTCGAATCCCTCTCTCAGGATATAATGGGGGCAGAAATATCATCCATTATCAGAAGGGATAATGGTGAGCTCTGGTTTGCCAGCAACAGTTTCGGCGTCCTGATCAAAAGGACTGACGGGCAGGTAAAACAGTTAACAGGAACAAATGCCCCCTATATCGTTGACAATTTCGTTTCCAGTCTTTTTGAATCCCGCGACAAGATCATCTGGATAGGGACACGCAGTGGCATCAGCATCGTTTATCCGAATGATCAAGGTAAAAACCTGGACCTACATGAAGGAACAACTGATTTTTCTAAATGCGATGTCCGGAACATCACCGAAGATTCCCAAGGTAATATATGGCTGGCCACAGACAATGAAGGGATCATACGGATAAGCGGGAACCCTTACAAGATAAGAACTTTAAAATATCATCAGTATAATCCAGAACATCACAATTATGCGGTGGACGATGCAACGGCCTGCTTTCAAGACCGGGAAAACCGTTTATGGGCCATTTCCAACAGCGGTGGACTATTTCTATATAATAAAGAAAAAGACTGTTTTGAGCCGATGAATCATATCTACCACATCAATGGTGACCGCATGTTCTCCATCAATGAGGATGACTATGGTCATCTCTGGTTGACCACGGAGAATACCCTTATACGACTCTCCTTTCATCAAGGAAAGATCCCTAACATCATGAGTTTCTCCGATGAAGATGGCCTCAAAGATGCTTTTTTCTCTCCTAATGCATCTTTCCAATACAAAAATGAGATTTTCATCTGCGGAAGAACAGGCTTCTTCTCCTTCCAGACAAACAAACCCTCCCTCAGGCCTGCCGGCAGGAAATCCAATCTGATCATTACAGATATTTTCATTGATAATGAATCCTATGCACAACTTGATTCTTCAATGCAAGCCAAGATCACCAAGATCGCTCCTACTTACACTCATGAAATCATCATTCCCGCTTCAGTCAAGAAATTCGGTGTAGAGTTTGCACTGCTCTCCTATACTGATTTAGAACAGAACAAATATGCCTATCAACTGGTAGGGTATGACAAAGACTGGAAATACTGCCGTGACGGTGCCCACCGGGCGATCTATCAGAACCTGCCATGGGGCACCTATCATCTGAGGCTGCGTGCGGCTGACCACT